>JAUMBM010000220.1:0-2874 GCA_032115735.1 Saprospiraceae bacterium | reverse complement strand
TACCGTCTGCACCGTTTTCTGCTGGGGATCTGCTATATAAAGCTGAGCATTGGCGCCCGCGGGGGCAAAAGCAGCAAAAGGCTGCCGACGGTGCAGACCATCTTTCCTGCCCGCAAAAAGTATCCACCTGCCGCCATACTTGCCCATGGCAAACGACTGCAACCCGGGAAATCCGGCAAAAGGCTCTGCCTCAATTTCAATTGAAAAGGGCGTCTGTGCCTGCATACTGCGGGCAATCAGAACCAGCGACAATATCAACAATAACTGCCTCATAAATAAATCATTATTTTTTTACTCAATACAGTACCCTGCAGCCCCGGCCAGTCTCAGCCGCTACTTTTTCGCCCTGTAAGGGAGAAAACAACAGGCTAATATCAATCTTTTCCGGGCCATAATCGGTGACAATGGTCACACAGCCTGCATTGACAGGCATGTATCGGAGATTTTTTGCCGCACCCCAACAGAAGCCTTCCCTTAGTGCATTTTTTTGACATTTTTGAAAAGCCACACCCTGCCAAATAAGGTCAAGACCCACCGAGAAGGAGCCCGGAGAGGAAGTCAGCAATGCCCGAATAGGCAGCTCGCTAGTCGGTGCGCACAATCTCATGCGAGAAATGCACCTTCCCCTCCCCGTCTCTGCCTACGAGATAGTACAGGCCCGCGGGCAAACCCTGCAATGACAGCAATGACCGTTGATCGGCAAAGACCAGCTCTGTTTGGCGCAGCAAGCGGCCATCGCGGCCATATACCTGCCCTTGCAGGCTACCCTCCCAGGGGAACTGAATTTCCACCCAGCAGTGTGTGGGGTTGGGAAAAGCCCGCAGGCCGGCGATGGCCGGCGGCGGCTGTACCTCTTTTTCAAAATACTGCTCGGCAAACGCCAGCGCCTGCTGACCGATGATCGTGCCCATCCACCTGCCGGCAATATCATCCATCGGCGGATGTATGCTGCCCCATATCCGGGAAAGACTGCACTGGTCAGCAGCATCGCGGTAGGTAGCCCACTGGAGTCGCAAATTGACGCTGGGACCATCTTCAAATACCAGAAATTCGTTGCGCGGACAGCTAAACTCACCCATACCCCCCGGAAAGTAAGGATCCCCGGTAAAGGCGGTAAGCACCTCCGCAGCAGCACGGCTGTAAGTCGAGTGCCCCGATACATAGCCCGCAAAAGGCGGGCTCACAAACGAGGGTCGCTGATAAGGTTCCCAGGCCGTCGCCAGCACCCAGCCCACCCCTGCTGTCTGGCTGCGCGGATTGGTGATACGCCCGTTGCCCAGCCAGGCCCTGAGTTTCAGTTTGCCAACATGCTCGCCGGCAGCACCGGCCAGCGGATCCCCCGGCGCAATAAGTTCGCAGTAACCCGGCAGCAGGGGAAGTCCGGACGGATGATAACCGGGCAGCGACGGATCGCTGCTCTGGCCCAGCGAAGCCATCCCCCGGATAGCCGTGATGGGGCGGGAGGTATCGTACCAGCCCTTAACCCCCCAGGCTGCTATAGCAACATCGTGCATAGCACCACCAAGTGCAAAGTAGGACTTCACATCCCACGCAAGTTGGTCCAGCACCGGTCCCTGCCCTCTGAACCGCCGCTGCATAGCCGGATGGTCATTGGCGTAGTTCCATATCTCGAACCAGTGGCCCGGTGGGGTCAGTGAATTGGGGCCATCGGCCCAAAACTCAGCCAGCACCCGCGCATAATCGCCCCGCGGAACAATCTGTGGCGTATAGGGGCGCCCTGTCGCAGGATTCAGCGGGTGCCCCTGGCCAATATCGCCGCCCTCCAATAGATCATAGAAATCCGGCAGACTGGCAAAATCCTGCGGGTAGACCGTTACATTGCCCAGCGAGGCCGGCGAAATATCCCAAAAAACACCATCGCGAGGGTCGAGATGCGAAGACCATACCGCTACCAGCAGGTGATTCCAGCGCCAAAGCGCATTTACAGAATCGGGCTGACCCGGCTCCAGCCACAAAGGCGACCCGGGATCGTGGTAGACCGTATAGGCATTCCCCTCGCGCTCGTACACCACTTTATCGCTCGCCTGCATAGAAAAAGGCAGCACCCTTCCCCATTCGTGGGTGAGAGCCGACTGCACATTGCCCGCCAGTGGATTACCGCTTTGGTCAATGATTTCGCGCAACTGCAGCGGCTGCCAGCGATTCAGGTCCGTATTGGCCGGAAAAAGGCTGCCGGCTACTTCCAGCGGCGGATTGACCGGCTTGTAGTACGTATCTGCATAGCCCTCCGACTCATTGGCACCATCCTGCAAACCATAGCGGATGTAGCACTGCGCAATATAGTTACCCATTTCCGCCGGTCCACAACGATAATCCGCAGAAGTGTTGAAACGGTCATACCCCTTGTCGCGCATGCGGCGGTTGATGAGCGTAAAAATATCCTCCCGCCCCGGCGCCCGCTGAAAGCGGTGCTGAATGAGGCGGTAGGCTGCAAAGCTGATAGCCTCTTCCTGTGCCCTGCGGCGATCGGCAGGCACAGGAAATTGCTCAAGCCGGCAGTGGTAGTTATGGACTGTCTTCCCGAGCAGGTAGGTATCAGCCAGGCTGTCGTATACCGCCCAGGCATCGTACATGGCAGCAGATACATGGAAAAGGTTGCGCGCATGCACCGTAGGTCTGGCAAAATCATTCTCTATGGCGAAAAGCAACAACTCGTTCCACTCCCGCGCAATCGATGGCTGCGTGCGGCCTGTAAGTCCGCACAACAGCAACATAATCAACAGTATATTTCTTCTCATACAATAACAGACATGGTTTTGACAATGCAATCGGATCTGAGCTGATGCGGTGGGTCATTCCAAGCCGATGCAACGATTCTAGAAAACAACCGCAGTACACACCATATATAGCAGC
>JAUMBM010000219.1:0-3977 GCA_032115735.1 Saprospiraceae bacterium | reverse complement strand
AGCAAGCCCAGCCCGTTGTTGCGCTTCATGTGCAGGACCGGAGAATTGTAAGCCAGCCAGTTGGACGACTGAAAGTTCGCATCCACACTCTCCGGCTCAAAAAACTCAGGATTGTAGAGGAAGGGGAAAACAAAACCGTACAAATTGTGCGCCGGACTGCCGCTGCTGCCAATGGAGAAAGTGAGGGTCACCAATTCACCCGGCTCGACAAAAATATCGCCGTCCAGCGAAATCTCATAAGGTGCGTAAGGCAGTGTACGAGGCACCATGGCGTGTGCACGGCCGTAGAACAGATTGATACCAATCGTATCCACCGCTGTGACGATGCTGCTGCCATCGACATCGATATGCTTGAGATCTACCGTATTGTCAGCACTTGCAAAGAGATCACTCCAGTCATCTGCATACTGTCCGTACCAATAGTCGAGGTTGGCATCGGGACGCGGGCGGCCGATGCTGCCCATGGCCTGCCCAATGGGCAGCAAGTCCTCCATATTGACCAGACCATCAAAATTGGTATCGCCTGCCCATACACAAGTACCCACGCAGATCGCCTGTCCGCCGGCACCGATGTTGAGAATATCCAGATAGATTTTTACCGTCTTGGAGACAGCGCAGCCTCCTTGCGGATCCATCAGGCAGTAGACGATTTCGATCTCATCCTGCCCCTCCTGCACATCGGCATTGGGCACATAGATGAGCAGATCGTTGCCCAGTATAGAAGCTCCGTAGATGACCGTATCCACCGAACCCTGCAAAAACAGGGCTGTACCCAGATCCCCCTGTTGTGCGACGCTGAAGTTGAAAGTCCCCACCGGAATATTGTAGCCGATGATGATGGGCGTCATCTTGGGCGTAGAGATATGAAAAGTAGAGCGATCCGGCTCAAAATTGTTGACAAACACATAGACCGTAGCTGTCTCAGGTTCACCCTGACAGCCCGGACCATAGATTTGGTAAGTAAACTCATCGACCCCGATGAAGCCGGGAGCCGGCGTGTACTCCAGCAAGCCCTGCGGAGCCCCGCTATAAGCCGGTGCTACCGAGCCGTGTACCGGCTGGTTGTAGGAAAAACAGTTGGTAGCCAGATCATTGGAGAGCACATTAAACTCAACGGACTGGTTGGCCACCGTATAAGCGCGATCGTTGAAAGCGTATTCGTTATCGCGAAGATTGAGCACTTCGATGGCGAAGACCGTGACACCGCCGCCGTTGTCGAAACTCATATAATCCATACCCACATAACCGTCTGCGGGCGTATAGGTAGGCACATCCGAAGCAGGATCATACGCACCGTGCTGCGGCGGGCTGAGCAGCGTGTATTCGGTGGGTGACAAAATAAACTGCGGCTCGTTTTTGCGCGTGAAAACGCGGATGGTGTCGGCTGCCGGCTGTGCATCGCCGACGACCGTGATGCTGAGCGTACCCTCATCGCAGTCACCGAGGTTGTTGCACACTACATAGCCGAGATGTGTAAGGCCGGAAAAGCCCGGAGCCGGTGTAAACGTTACGGTACCGTTGGACGTATTGGAAGCAGCAGCCCCGTTATTGACGATCGGGATGACCGCCAGATTTTTGACCCCGTTGCTGCTGAAATCGTTGTCGAGTACATTGACTGTCACCGGCTGACCGGTGGTGGTCGTTGCATAATCGTGATACGCCTTGACGTTGGCCTGCTGCACCTCGATGAAGAGCGTCAGCAGCGTCCACTGCGTAGCCGGGTTTTGTACCCAGCGAACGATACGGATGGTATCAAAGCCCACGAAATCCGGATTCGGCACGTAGGTCAGTTCGCGATTATAATTGGCCAGATTGATCCAGGAAGCCGTACCGTTGACCGGCTGGCGATTCCAGTTGGGGTGATTAGGCTTAGACTGGAACTGATAGATTAGTGGCGTGTTTTCATAGGTCTGCAACCAAACTTGCTGTGCCCAGTGCCGGTAAGGCAGGCTGAGTAACAACAAAAAGGCCACAAGTCTGACTGGTGTAAAATTCATGGAAACTTCGTTTTTGGTTCCGACCGCACCCGGGGAGGGCAGATCGGTTTTTTGTCATTGCTTTCGAGACGCTAAAATAGATCAATTAAATGAAACCTGACTTATCTTTGTTCATGTTTTTTTAAAATATGTAAAAAAAATTAAATTCATATTCCTGACGAAGCCAAACCCGCCTGAGGTTTCCGGGCGGGTAAGGCAGAACAAACGACGGGCGTGGTGCAGCGCGCTGGATTTTTCTGTTGCGCGTCAGCTTATCCGGCGGGAGAAAATTCCAGTGGCCTGAATCCGTAGGACATAAGCCGGACTGCCGGAAAGAGATAGTCGGGCGTGTATTTCCTGTTTTTGCCCGGGGCAAAAAACAGGCATACATGAACAATCAGGGTATGAAGGTTGCGTTTATTTTTGGGTGTTGCCGAAGGCGAAAACCCAAAGAAGCACGACAAGTGTTGCCAAAGACATGCGGAAGACAAAACTATACAGAGGGCTTGCGGTCATGGACCGTTCGGAATGGCGGCGGCTTCGCAAGCTGGTTGGTTCTCCCTTTTTCAATCGCAGCGAGGAGATTATCCGGTTGCTGGAGATACTCCTGCGCGACATAGAAGCCGGCGGCGGCAGCGACGACGGCTGGGAGAAGGAGCAGTTGTGGGAGGAGCTAAACCCGGGCCGCCCCTATGACGATATCCGTTTTCGCAAATACGTCTCGGATCTATACAAGCTGGTGGAAGAATACTTCATCCAGCGATCGCTGGACCGCTACCCCAACCTGCGGCTCAACCTGCTGGCCGAGCACATCACCCAGGCGAAGGCCGAGCCCCTGCGGCAGGCTGTACACCAGCAATTGCTGCGGGAACTGGAAAACAATCCCCTGCGCAACGGCGCCTACTATTTTGACCGCTACCGCTCGGAGAAGACCATCTACTACCTGCTCGATCTGGAAAACCGCCGCAGTGACCGCGCCAACATCGAGGAAATGTCCAACCACCTCGACGATTTTTACCTGATCGAGAAGCTGCGTTTTCTCATCCTCGTCTACAGCCGCAAGCTGCTAAAAACCTTTGACTATCAGCTGGAGATAGGCGAAAACATCATCCCCTTTCTCGAGCAGAGCGGCAAGCTAAGCAACCCTTCCATTGCCATTTTTTACAACATCTACCGCCTCTATGCTGCCCCCCAGGACGAGAGCCACTACCACGCCCTCGTGCAGCTGCTCGACCAGCACCAGCACCTGTTTACGCGGCAGGAGGCCATGGACGAGCTCTACACCTCGGCCATCAACTACTGCCTTGGCAAGGCCAACCAGGGCAACCAGCAATTTTTGCGGGAGTACTTCAACCTCATCGCCAGCCTGCTGAAAAACGGGCTGCTGATAGAAAACAACCAGTTATCGCCCTGGCACTTCCGCAATACGGTCGTCGCCGGCCTGCGGCTCGGGGAGTACAGCTGGGTTGAAAATTTTATCAGCGACTACCAGCAGTACCTGCCCGACTCCTTCCGCGCCAACGCCTTGTCGTACAACCTGGCGCAGCTGTATTTTTACCAGAAGCGCTACGATCAGGTCATACAGCAGCTCCGCAATGTCGAATACGAAGATATCTCTTACAACCTCAATTCCAAGGTTTTGCTCATACAGACCTATTTCGAGACCGATGAAGACGAGGCGCTGTTTTCGCTGCTGGATTCCTTCAATACTTTCTTGCGCCGCCGCAAGGACATTGCCACCAACCGCAAGCTGCTCTATAAAAATTTTATCAACCTGACGCGCAAGATTACCAAGCTGATGCCCGGCAACGCCAAGGCAGCGCAGGCGCTGCTGGCGGAGATCGACTCGCTCAAGGACAAATCCATCAACCTAGCCTGGCTGAAGGAAAAGGTGGACACGGTCGGCAGCCGCTAGGGGGCTGTTTTTCGCTGACGCCAAAAAACAGCCTTTTGCGGCGAAAGCGGCAGCAGCCCGCCGGCCGCAACCAAGGCCGAAGAACA
>JAUMBM010000218.1:0-3151 GCA_032115735.1 Saprospiraceae bacterium | reverse complement strand
TTGTCATGGTCTTATTGTTGGTTGAGCCTGAGTTGGTGGATCATCTGCAGGTAGCTGTAAGAAAAACGGGCCAGATCATCGAATACCAGCTTATCAACAGCCAACTGCAGCTTTGGGTTTTGATCCTGCTGTTTTTCTGCCAGCTTGTCGAGCGCTTGCCGTATGGGCCTGCGCAGGGGCTTGCCCGTAGCAGGCTCGGCATAGGCAGGGGCAAAGCCCAGGTCGGCAAAAAAGGCAGGCTCGGTGATGCGGTAGTAGAGGTGGAAAAGTTCTTTGTCAACGGGGGGCAGGGAAAAATTGAACAGGCAGTAGCCTATGACGTAGCCCGCGATGGCCGTGGCTGCCAGCGGACATTCCTGATCGAGGTACCAGGCTATGTTGGGCAGCTCGTGGTCAATCTGCTGCACCACCCGCTCGTGACTGACGTGCTGGGTAATGCCAAAGGTATAAATACCCCGGTACATTTCGCGGCTTAAGCAAGCCTCTGAGCGGCTCGCCAGCAGCTGCAACTCCTCCGCCAGCAGCGCATTGCGCGCCTGAATCTGCCGCTTGTTGAAGCGGTCAAAATACAGCCGCTGTGCCCGCTCCAGCGACTCCATGCCAATACCTTCCGGCCGGGTGAGGTAGTCGATGCGAAAGAGGGCGTCCAGCAGCACATAAGAGATGGCCTGCGGGTGCCGGCTGATTTTCGCCAGCGGGTCGCCGGCCAGCCGCAAGGCGCTGGCAACGCGCTCCCGGATAAAGGCAACGCGTGTACGCTGCTCATCAGGAGGCACGGCCTGCAGGTGTTCGGATTCTACCGCTGCCACCTGCGGGAAGGAGTCGAGCAGCAGGTCGTCGAGCTTGTCGGCAGCAATGGCCAGCTCCCGAAAGGCATTGTACAGCTTGGAGGGCGCTGCATCCTGTATGAGGGTGTCGAAGACAAGGCATATACAGCGCTCATCATCAATGGCGTAGCGGCAGTAGTAAAAAGAAGCATTGCGCGCCAGCAACTGCAGCGACAGCTCGGGCATATCCTGTGCGCCCAGCCGCCCCAGCCGCACCTGCGCACGCAGCTGCCGGTGGTCGGCCTGCCCGCTAATTTTTTTGGAGCCCTGAAAAAAGGAAAAGTGCAGCTGCTCCTGCTCGAAGCGCCAGCTTAGATTGTCGCCCTCCGGATTGGACATATACTGCAGCAGCGAGCGGCAGCTCACCAGGTAGTCGGCAGCGCGGAAGGCTGCCTGCGACGCCTCCCAGTGCTGCTGCCGGGCAGCCGTCTCCTGTGCGTCGCCATGACGCCCGAAGGAAATGACAGGCTCCTGATCGTCGCCCGCGCCAAACCAGCGGTCAAGTAGGTTCATCGTCTGCAGCATGACTCCTCCTTGAGTGGAAAAGCCATGCTGCAATATTACGATTTTTTGCACAAATTTGCACCAGACATGGGTGCGGGCTCACTGACTACTGCTTGATGATCTTCCGGTACACAGTTCCTTGCGAATGCTGCAGTTGCAGCCCGTACATGCCTGCCGGCAGCCGGTGCATGTCGAGGCTGTGAGTGCTTACCGCTTCCCGCAACTCCTGCCGTAGTACCTCCCTGCCCTGGGCATCTGTCAGCCGAATGACCAGCTTTTCGGCAGTCGGTAACGTTAGCTGCAACAGGTCAACAACCGGGTTGGGCCATAGCTGCAGGCGCTCGTCAAGGGAAGGGCTGTCGTCGGCAACGACAATGCCACTGATGCATACGTTGTCGAGAATCATGCCGTCTTCATCACCGGAAGTACTGAAATCACCCGCTCCGTAATACTGAAAACGAAGGATGGTCTCAGCGCTCAGGCTAAGTCCGTTGTTGGCAGCTATGACATCCAGCGGTAAAGTTATCAGGGTATAGTTGTTATTACTAATTGCCGGCCAGTCGAAAGTGTATATCTTGGTGAAATTGTCACCGCCGTCAATACTGAGGTAGAGCCCCTCCTGGGCTTGGTTCTCATTGTAGTGATTGAACAGGGCGAAAGAGAGTACCGCATTGCGCAGTAAGTTGAAATCGACGTGCATATCCGCCCGAACCAGGCTGTTCTCTTCACTGTCGTAGCGGTTGCCCAGCGCAAGTCCCACCGACTCTTCAACACCCCGGAATGCCAATTGGCCGGCCAGGCTGGCGGGGTTGGTTCCGTTGGTAGCCTGCCCGGAGGAGGTCAGTTCAGCAGTACCAAAGCGCCAGTGGGCTTCGTAATCCGAATTTTCAAAGTTATCGCAGAAGGGAGGAAGCTTGTAGGTCACGGGCGCTAACACATCAATTCTGACATCATCGATGATCATGCCGTCCTCATCACCAGAGGTGTTAAAATCGCCTGTCCCTATCTGATTAAACCGAATGACAAAGTTACTGCTGTGGCTAAGCCCTCTGCTGTCTATCAGTTGATTGAGCCAGATGGATTGAAAGCTGCCATAGATATTGTTTTCCCATCGGCTTGGTTCCAGCGCTATACCTCTGACAAAATTTTGACCGCCATCGTCGCTCAGCCACAGTGCATCGGCAAATTGGGTTTCATCGTAGAAATGTTTAAAAGCAAAGGAAAGCAGCAGCTGCTGGTCTTCCATATTCAGCAGGTTCAGGTGCAGATCCAGGTAGCTGCTCGTTTCGCCTCCGCAGTCATGGATCTTGCCCAAAGCAAGGCTGTAGTTGTCATTATCAACCGCATCGCCGTTGATAATGGATACATAGTAGGAGGGTGTAATGCCTGCGGGTAGTATTTGGTCAGCAGGATTGGGTATGCTGCGCATGATGCGCCAATGGAAGGGGTTGAGCTCCCCTGTGGCAAAGCTTTCGGCGAGAGGAAGTGTTGCCGGCTGCAGCGGCTGCCGTACGTCAAAGCGTATGTTGTCAAGCAGTAGTCCATCCTCGTCACCACTTGAATTTAGGTCTCCCGTCCCCTCCTGTACAAACCGGATCACAAAATTGGATGAATAACTGAGCCCGTTGTTCGCGAGCAGTGCATTGAAATCAAAGGCGGGGAAGCGCATCCACTTGTCCTGGCACCAACGGGATGGCTGCATCGCCAGTACGCGTTTGAAACTTACACCGCCATTGTCGCTCATGAAAACAGCGTCGTTAAACTGCGTTTCATTGAAGAAGTAATTGAAATCAAAACTAAAATCCACCTCCAGCCCGGCC
>JAUMBM010000217.1:0-2353 GCA_032115735.1 Saprospiraceae bacterium | reverse complement strand
GTCTGGCCATTCCCTCGCCCGAGCACTACCTGCCTCTGTTGTACAGCCTGGCACTTAAGCGTGACCGGGACGAAGTGAGCCTTTTCAACGACAAGGCCCTGGCGGGCTCGCTCACGATGACTTCGGTGCAGATTGGCTAAGACGCTTCAGGAATCAAAGGCCTGCCGCGGCACTGAAAGTCGGCTTAACTAGCCTCGATTCCGTTGGATACTGCAGTACACGCATTGTTTATAGATAAAAAATAAAAAACTGCCCAGCGGCCTGTTTGCTTTGTTTTTTTGAGAAAAAACAAAGCAAACAGGCCGCTGGGCGAAACACTCTTTGGCGACCCGGGTCGCCAAAGAGTGTTTCGCTACAGGCTATTTTTGCCCCGCTGGCATATTTAGCTGTTTTTCTGTAATTTTGATGACAATAAAGGTAGGGTGACGAACCGCTTTATTGCCGAATTATCTAAAAATGTCTCACTATGTGGCAGGGAGTAAATCTTTTCAGCTGGATATCGCTGCTGTTCTTTGTCAGCTGCTCGTCGGTAGTTTACAGTCAGGCAGATGTTGCACTACCGCGTATGAGCCCTTCGGCACGCATATCCTTTTCTATTGGTTTCACGGATATTGATATTAGTTACTCTAGTCCTGCCATAAGGAACAGGGCTGTGTGGGGTAATATTGTACCCTACAACCAGCTATGGCGTGCAGGGGCCAATGAGGCTACGGTTATTACGTTTAGTGAAGATGTAAAGATTAATGACCAGCTGCTTGCTGCCGGGAGTTATTCTTTTTTTGTCATCCCTCATCGCGATGGTTTTTGGACGGCCATCTTCAACAGGGACACTGAGCAGTGGGGTGTCAGGCGGTATGACGAATCCAAGGATGCATTGCGGGTAAAAGCACCGGTAGATACACTCTGCGACCGGGAGGAGCGCCTGCATTACTATATCTCTGACAACTCTCTCGATCAGGGGACGTTGTGCCTGCGTTGGGAGCACAGACAGATGTGCCTGACCATCACCACCTTTCTGGAGGAGCAACTGCGGAAAAAAATCGCAGAAACCAATAGTTCGATGTCGCTCGACAGTAGCTGGATGACGTTTGCAGAGGTAGCTGAATTTCTTTCCTCATCGCCCCAGTATCTGGACTGGGCGTTGTCGTTTGCACTGGAGTCAACAGCGCGTTATGACGCCTGTCGCAACTGGTGGATCAGGGCGCAGATAGAGGCCCGGAAAGGGGACTACCCCACGGCTATCAAGAGTGCCACCCGGTCACTTGACTCTGGTAAGTCAACTGCCGATGATGCTTTCTACAACAATCAGGAGCAGATTATCCGGGAGCAGATCAGTGAGTGGTCTCGGTATACAAAAGGATAAGACTGCAGGGGAGATTTGTCAAGGTGTAATAACGTATGACCGCGGCTTGCACATAGGTTCGGGGCTTCGTACTGCATCAATGCTAAATGTAAAATAGCTTGCCAACATGGCAGAAAGAACGTACGATGTAATTGTGTGGGGTGCGTCTGGCTTCACGGGGCGCCTGGTAGCTGCCTATTTGTACCAACAGTATGGCACGGATAAAACCGTCCGCTGGGCGGTAGCCGGCCGAAGCCGCGAAAAATTGGCAGAAGTGCTGCAAGAGCTGGGATGTGCGGAGGTGCCTGTGTTGATTGCAGACAGCAACGACCTCGCTTCTCTGAGGGCGCTCAGCGGGAGTACCCGTGTTGTGTGCACGACGGTAGGGCCTTATGGGCGCTACGGTGACCTACTGGTGGAGGCTTGCGTCAGCACGGCTACACACTACTGCGACTTATCGGGGGAGGTGAGCTGGATGCGGCGTATGATCGATCGTCACCATGAGGCGGCGCAAGCCGCGGGGGTCAAGATTGTTCATAGCTGTGGCTTCGACTCCGTACCCTCAGATATGGGCGTGTTTTTTTTGCAGCAGCAGGCCCTTGCCCGCTGGGGAGGATATGCAGTAAAAATCAGTGGGCGCGTAAAGGCTGCTAAAGGTGGTTTTAGCGGAGGAACGTATGCCAGCATGAAGGAGCAGCTGCTTGAGGCTACCGCAGATAAAAATATGCGCAGACTGATGGGCAATCCGTATGCGCTCAATCCCGACCCTGCTTACAAAGGTGATGACCGCAGGGATTTGCGGGAGGTAGTGTTCGACAAGCAGGCAAAAGCCTGGATCGGGCCTTTTGTCATGGCAGGCATCAACACTCGCATAGTGCGTCGCAGTCACGCGCTGGCTGGCTTCCCTTACGGCCCTCATTTTTGCTATGATGAGGCCGTGATTACGGGTAAGGGCTGGAAAGGTCGGCTTTCGGGCAACCTGATGCTGTTGGGGCTAGGGTTGGTAGCCAG
>JAUMBM010000216.1:0-3563 GCA_032115735.1 Saprospiraceae bacterium | reverse complement strand
ATAAAGATGGTACCGAAGGGCTTAATCCAATCAATGACCCATTGCCCAACACCCAGAGCAACCGCTATCGAGCCGAGGCCGATGCCCGCTACCATCCCAATCAATATTTGCCAATGCAGCGCCAGTTTTTTCATTTTCGCATACTTTATTTTGTGCAAGACCGGTGCAAGGTAGTCATAATTGTTATTTTGTACTGCAGGGAAGACCGTGAAATTATTGCTCCTGCTACCTCAAATGCCTTTCCAACGGACCGGCAGTCATCAGAATCCATGCAGCCAGCCCATGGGCCGGCGCTCTCTACCCCACCCGCTGCTTTTTTTACTCCTAAAAGCATATATATCGACAAAAAATCCGTTCATTTGCAGTCGAAAAGTACATTGGTAGTTCAAACTACATTTGAAAGCATGCTCAGCAGAAGGAATATCCGCGTAAAAGTGATGCAGGTACTCTATGCGATTCATCGCACAGATGGACAAGTCAACGTCCCCGCAGCCATTAAGTCCTACCACGTACTTATTGCCAATTCTTTTGACCTATACCTCTATTGCCTGCTGATGCTCATACGCGTTGCTGAATATGCACGGCAGGATGAGCTTCGAAAAAGTGCCAAGCTGCTCCCCTCTGAAGAGGACAAAAGCTTTTCGGCCATCCTGGCCAACAATGAGCTTATACGCTCCCTCTCCCAGAATCCGGGAATCAACCGCCTCTTTAGCCAGCACAAGACAGCCCGGCACATTGATGCTGATGTCGTGCGCAACTTCTACAACGATTTTGCCAAGACAGAAGAATATAAGGCCTATCTGAAACTGGAATCCCCGTCTCAGGAGGATCATCAGGCTGTTTTACTCAACCTTTTCAAATTTATTATCGGTACAGAAACCCGGGAAGAAATTGTCGAAGATCAGTTTCCACTTTGGTCCGATGATAAAAGTCTGGTCGTAGGAGCCATCAAAAAAACCATCAAGGCACTGCCCGCTGCGGATGATTTCTATGTCGAATATCAGCCTGCCGATGATACTGTGCGGGATTTCGGTGAGCTGATGCTGCGCAATGTCCTCGAGTCAGATAAAGAGCTGCTGCAGCTCATTGAGCCCAGTCTGCGCAACTGGGATGTTGACCGGGTCGCAATTATTGATCTCATTCTGATTAAGATGGCGCTGACGGAGCTCATTCACTTCCCCTCCATCCCGACCAAAGTGACCCTCAACGAGTTTCTTGAAATTGCCAAACAGTACAGTACAGACAAAAGTAAAGACTTCATCAATGGTATCCTCGACAGGCTTATGAAGAAGCTCATGGAGGAGGGACTGATTAAAAAGGAAGGCAGAGGGCTGCTTGAGTAGACAGATGCGACCGTCGACCTGCTTGCCCTCTGTTGCCATAGCTGTTTGACAGCCTATCAAAAACCCCGCTGCCGGAGGCTGCAGATTGCACGCCCGTTGTGTACAGGCCCGGACGCGGCTATTGACCATTTGAAAAGACGTTACTTGTGGCTTTCATCAAATCTATTTCCGGCTTCCGGGGCACTTTAGGTGGTTATCCCGGCGACAACCTCACCCCCGTCGATATCGTCAACAGCAGCAGCGCCTTCGGCAGCTGGCTGCTGGACTGCGGTGCCCGGCCGCTCGTGGTCATAGGGCGCGATGCGCGCATTTCGGGCGAAATCGTCAGCCAGCTGGTAGCTGCCAGCCTGCGCGCGCTGGGCATCGATGTCATTGACCTGGGGCTGGCAACTACCCCCACAGTTGAGATGGCCGTACCCTACTACCAAGCCGGCGGCGGCATTATCCTCACGGCCAGTCACAACCCGCGGGAATGGAATGCCCTCAAATTGCTCAACGAAAAAGGTGAATTTATCAGTGCCGTAGCTGGTGCCCGCCTGCTGGCCATTGCTGAAAGTAACCGCATAAAATATGCCTCCGTAGATGCGCTGGGCAGCTACCGCTACCTGCCCGATGAAGCCCTGCAGCACCACATCGCTGCTGTACTTGCCTACCCGCTGGTAGCCACTGAGGCCATCCGCAAGGCCGGCTATACCATCGTCGTGGATGCGATCAACAGCGTCGGAGCAATTGCCATACCCGCACTGCTCGAGCAGCTGGGGTGCAAAACGATTCTGCTCAACGGGGAGATGAACGGGCAGTTTGCCCACAACCCAGAGCCGCTGCCCCAGCACCTCACAGGGCTGACCGAAGCGGTGCGCGACAGCCATGCCGACCTCGGTCTGGCCGTAGATCCCGACGTTGACCGGCTTGCACTCGTGGGACCGGGCGGCACATGGATAGGCGAAGAGTATACGCTGGTAGTGGTGGCTGACTATGTGCTCAAGCATTGCAGCGGTGCCGTCGTATCCAACCTTTCTTCCAGCAGGGCGCTGGCCGATCTGGCAGCAGGTTACGGCCAGCCTTACTTTGCAGCCGCCGTCGGTGAGGTCAATGTAGTAAACCGCATGAAAAGCGTAGCGGCTGTCATTGGTGGTGAAGGCAATGGCGGCATCATCGTACCCGATCTGCACTACGGCCGCGACAGCCTCATCGGGCTGGCGCTGGTGCTGTCTGCGCTGGCCACCGGCCGGCAAAATATCAACGAACTGAGGCAGGCTTATCCCCGGTACGAGATGGTCAAAGATAAACTCGAATTGTCAGCAGATTTTAAGGTCGAAGGTGCACTTACGCGCGTTATGACGTATTTTGCATCCGAAAGGCTCAATACGGAAGACGGCCTAAAAATCGACTTCGCTGAAGGTTGGGTACATCTGCGCCGCTCCAATACGGAGCCCATCGTGCGAATATATGCAGAAGCCAAAAATGCGCAGGCTGCTGCCGCTTTGGTGGAAAAAGTGCGCAGCATATTTGTAAACTATTGATTTCAAAAGCAATGTCTACCCTCGCCACCACCACACTCGAGCAGTATTTTGCTCCCTACCGGGAAAAAGTCATCGGCAGCAGGCAGTCGTTTGAGACGGCCTACGGCACTAAGCCGCTGATTTATGCCGACTGGACGGCCAGCGGCCGGCTCTATCAGCCGATCGAGGAGCTTTTTATGCAACAAATAGCCCCCTTCGTGGGCAATACGCATACCGAGACTAGCGTCACCGGCAGCGCCATGACTACCGCCTACCACCATGCCCGTCAGCTCATTAAAAGACACTGCGGTGCACAGGATACGGATGTGCTCATCGCTGCGTACTCCGGCATGACAGGCGTTGTCAATAAGTTTCAGCGAATATTGGGGCTGAAACTCCACGAGCGGTTCCGCGGGCAGGTATCTATCGCAGCCGATCAGCGGCCAATTGTGCTCGTAAGTCACATGGAACATCACTCCAACCAGACATCCTGGCTGGAAACCATCGCGGACGTCGAGGTTATACCCCCGGATGAACAAGGGCTGCCGGACTTGTCGCAACTCGACCGGTTGCTGGAAAAGTACCGGCACCGACCGCTCAAAATAGCGGCCATTACTTCCTGCTCTAATGTAACAGGCATTTTCACGCCCTACCACGAAGTGGCGGAGCGTATGCACCTGGCCGGTGGCTACTGCTTTGTTGATTTTGCCTGCTCGGC
>JAUMBM010000215.1:0-17429 GCA_032115735.1 Saprospiraceae bacterium | reverse complement strand
ACCTTGCCGTTTCTGATCATCGCCAGCTATGTGTTTAAGGAGCAAGTGAAGACTGCTTTTCAAAAAGTACGTGCCCAGGTTCAGTACATGAATAGTTTTTTGCAAGAGCGCATCACGGGTATGCGCATCGTGCAGATATTCAATGCTGAGCGTCAGGAGATGGACAAGTTCAAGCAGATTAATCAGGATCAAACCAGGGCTCATCTTGACTCGATAACGGCATATGCCGTTTTTTATCCGGTAGTGGATATTATCTCTGCAGCTTCCTTAGCGCTGATGGTTTGGTGGGGTGCTCGAGACGTCATTGGCGGTGGCAATGTAACGCTGGGTGCATTGGTGGCCTTTCCGATTTATCTCAATATGCTTTTCAGACCTATCCGTATGCTGGCCGATAAGTTCAACACGCTTCAAATGGGACTGGTCGCTGCTGAGCGGGTATTTAAGGTGCTCGATCAGCGCGAAGATCTTGAAACTACCGGGGAGCATTTGGCGGGTAGTATGAAGGGAGAAATTGTATTTGAGAATGTTTGGTTTGCCTATCAGGATGAGGATTGGGTGTTAAAAGATGTAAGTTTTAAGATTCGGCCGGGGGAGACGCTGGCAATCGTAGGCAGCACCGGATCAGGGAAAACGACTGTCATCAGCCTGTTGAGTCGTTTTTATGATATACAACGAGGCAGGATATTGGTGGACGGTAAAGATATTAGCACATACGACCTTTCCGAGCTTCGCTCCCGTTTAGCGGTAGTTCTGCAGGATGTTTTCTTATTCAGGGGTTCGGTGAAGGCCAATATCAGCTTGCGGGATCAAAACATCAGTGAGCAAGAAATTATTGACGCTGCCAAAATGATAGGAGCGCATGAGTTTATTGAGCGGTTGCCGGGAGGCTACGATTATGAGGTCATGGAGCGGGGGGCTACGCTTTCTATGGGGCAGCGACAGTTGATTTCGTTTGTGCGCGCTTTAGTTTTCAAGCCTGATATTCTTATTTTGGATGAGGCTACCTCCTCGGTTGATCCGGAGACGGAATCTGTCATACAGCATGCCATTGATACGCTGATTGAAAAAAGGACTTCCATAGTCATTGCCCACCGGCTCAGCACTATTCGCAAGGCTACGAATATTTTGGTGCTGGAGAAGGGGCAGGTAGTGGAATTCGGCAGCCATGAGCAGTTGCTGAAAAATGAGGGGGGGCGCTACAGGGAGCTCTACGAGATGCAATTTTTACAATCTGCGAGCGCTTAATCAGGTTATGTTGCAAAATAAAAAGGGAGGCACTGCCTCCCTTTTTATTTTGTATTATTTAGACATGCAATGCGCGATCGGCGGTGGCTGCTAAAGCAGCCTCTTTGAATGCTTCTGTATATGTTGGGTGAGCATGGCTCATGCGGGCAGCATCTTCTGCACTTGCCCTGAACTCCATGAGGGCGACGGCCTCGGCAATCATATCTGCTGCGCGTGGGCCTACCATGTGGACACCCAGAATTTCGTCAGTTTCGGCATGTGCCAGTACTTTTACCATGCCGTCTACATCCATACTGGCGCGGGCGCGCCCCAAGGCTTTAAAGGGAAACTTACCAGACTTAAACGGTACACCTGTCTCTTTGAGTTGCTCTTCTGTTTGACCTACTGCAGCCACTTCGGGCCAAGTGTATACCACTCCCGGGATTAGATTATAGTTGATATGGGGTTTCTGACCAGCTATTGTTTCGGCTACAAAAATGCCTTCTTCTTCTGCTTTATGTGCCAGCATAGCACCGCGAACTACGTCGCCAATGGCATAGATTCCGGGCACATTGGTTTGCAGATGATGATCTACGATTATTCGACCTTTCTCATCAGCGGTCACACCCGCCTTGTCAAGCTGGAGTCCGTCGGTGTAAGGGCGGCGACCAATGGCGATCAGGCAGTAATCTGCCTCAATAGTTTGTTGCTGATCACTGTCCCGCTTTTGAATGTGCACTTTCACACCTGTTTCATGAGGCTCAACCGACAGAACCTGATGTTTCAGGTGAAACTGCATACCGATTTTTTTCAGTGAACGCTGCAGTTCTTTGCCGCAGTCATTGTCCATACCTGGAATGATGCGGTCGAGGTATTCGACGACATCGATACGGGTGCCGAGGCGGGCATACACAGAACCGAGTTCCAGCCCAATGACACCACCACCGATGATTACCATACTAGCGGGCACTTCGGTCAGGTTGAGTGCCTCTGTACTGGTAATACTGCGTTTTTTATCGTAGTTGAAAGCAGCGGGCGTAATGGGTTTGGAGCCTGTAGCAATGATTACGTTGCGGGTAGTGATGGTCTCACTGCTTCCGTCTGCTTTGGCGACAGAGATCGTGTTTTTATCAATAAAGGATCCATGGCCATGATGTACATCGATCTTATTTTTTTTCATCAAAAAGGCAACTCCTTTACAGGTCTGATCGACGACATCCTGCTTACGCCTGACCATCTGCGCCATGTCTACCTGAAGATTGCTGAGCCGGATACCATGTTCTTCAAATCGCTCATGAGCCGCGTGGTAGTGCTCTGATGAGTCCAGCAATGCCTTAGAGGGTATGCAACCCACATTGAGACAGGTTCCTCCCAAGGTATTGTAGCGCTCAATAATAGCCGTCTTAAGGCCCAGTTGGGCTGCACGGATGGCTGCCACATAGCCGCCGGGGCCAGAGCCGATGATGGTAAGATCGTATTGCATGGTTTGGTTGATTTATTGATTCAGTACCCGCTATGGTCAAATGACAGTGCAGAACCTGAAATAGTTTAGCAAAGTTCGGGTGATTCCGTGTAAAAAAGGTAGCCAAAAGGTAAAAATGCAGGGGTGACAATGATTAGTTATTAGATTCAGCCAAGGTGTATATTTCAGGCAGATTGCGACCCAATCCGTCATAATCCAGGCCATAACCAACGACAAATTCGGGAGGGATGCTGAATCCCAGATAGTCGATGGTGATACCCGTGTGTTGGAGCATATCAGGTTTGAACAGCAGGGATGCGATGGCCACAGAGTGCGGTTGCATCTCCTGCAGTAGGGGTAAAAAGCGCGACAGGGTATGACCGCTGTCTACGATATCCTCTACAAGAATGATATCGCGGTGGCGGATTTCGTCAGGATCCGGGGGCAGTTGTGTCTGTACTTCTCCTGTGGAGGAAGTTCCTTTGTAGGAAGATAAGCGGACGAAGGAGAGTTCACATTCAATATCACAGGATCGTACAAGGTCAGCACCAAAGATGGCAGCCCCTTTGAGCATCACCAAAAACAGCGGTTTTCGTCCTTTGTAATCGCGGGCAATTTCGTTACCCATTGCGCGCACGCGCTGTTGAATCGTAGCTGCATCCAAAAATGGTTTGAACACCAAATTGTGAACCTTGATATGTGTCATGGGTGCTTTGATTTTATGTAAAAGCAATGCAGCAGCAAAGGTAAGTAAATTGTGGGTGAAGGTAAGCTGTTGGCTGTTGTGGCGAGTCGCTTTTTGAGTATATACACCTAGCGGCTGACCTTGGCCGGTGCTTTGTCTAGTTGGAAGCAGTAGTGAATTTTATCGTTGCGAAAATCAGGCGGAATGGTGTGTTTGCTGATGTCAGTAATGAGGGGTGTGTGAATTTCTGTTGGTTCCAGCCGGAACTTGCGATAATTGGTTGAAAAAAAGAGAGTACCGCCCGGGCGAAGTCGGGCAAGGCAGCGGTTGATGAGCTCGACATGATCCCGCTGAGTATCCAGGATATCGGACATTGCCTTAGAATTAGAGAAGGTAGGCGGATCGAGTATGATAAGGTCGTACGATTTGGTCGGTTGCAGGCGCAACCATGCCTTGACATCGGCGCGTATAAAGAAATGTTTGGCAGGATCCAGCAGCTTATTGATGGTAAAGTTGCGTCGTGCCCAATCAAGGTAGGTGTTAGAAAGATCGATGGTAGTGACTGAGGCGGCTCCGCCAGCGGCAGCATAGACCGAAAAAGAGCCCGTATAGGCGAATAAGTTGAGGATATCTTTCCCCGCAGCCTGTTCACGCACGCGCTTGCGTAGCGGCCGATGGTCCAGAAAAAGTCCCGTATCGAGGTAATCGCTGAGGTTAACGACAAAACTAAGCCCATTTTCATTGACAACGATCTCCGCACGGCGTTCATCGTATTTGTCATATTGCTGGAACCCTTTCTGGGGTTCTCTTTCTTTAAAAAAAATATTGTCGGCCGGGATATGTAGAGCGGTGGACATTGCCTGGATGGAGCTATCTCGCCACGCCCGATACTCTTCAGGTAAGAGTTTGTGTTTGCGCCGGTACTCGGCTACGTGCAGGCAGTGCTCATACAAGTCGATGGCGAGCGGAAACTCGGGTATATCCGCATCATAGATTCTGAAGCAGCTAACCTGCTCTCTTTTCGCCCATTTTGACAGGTGGCGGTAGTTTTTCACCAGTCTGTTGACAAGCATTCCCGGATCTGCTGCTGGCATGTGACCTTTGTATTTGAAGTGCAAAGATAGCGAATAAGGCAAAGGCTCAGGGAGGATTTTATACCAGCCTCTTGCCGGCTGTAAATAGGCAAATTAAGACACAGCAGTATCAATTTTTTTTCCGTTCTTTGTACCGTAAACGAAAGATGAAATTTTGAAATTCACTGCATTTGGTTTTCGCCCAGAACTTTTGGAAGGCTTAGATGCCATGGGCTTTAAAGACGCAACGCCCATACAGGAACAGTCCATCCCGGCCATCATGGATGGCAGAGACATTCTGGCTTGCGCACAAACAGGTACAGGCAAGACTGCCGCATTTCTGCTGCCGGTTCTCAATCAATTGATAGCCAAGCCCAACGATGCCATTGATACGCTGATTATTGAACCCACACGCGAGCTGGCCGTTCAGGTAGATCAACAGCTCGAGGGTTTTGCTTATTTCACTAACTGCAGCTCTGTTGCAGTGTACGGAGGGCGTGACGGGCAATCCATGGAGATAGAGCGCAAAGCGCTAAAGCAAGGTGCTGATATTGTGGTAGCTACACCGGGTCGTCTGACGGCGCACCTCGATTTGGGTTATGTTGACTTCAGCAAGGTGCGTTTTTTAATTCTTGATGAAGCTGACCGCATGCTCGATATGGGCTTTGCCCCGGCGATCATGAATATTATCAATCGCCTGCCAGTAGATCGGCAGACCCTGTTATTTTCGGCAACCATGCCACCTCAGATTCGAAAATTTGCCCAGCAAATGCTGCGCACGCCGGTAGAGATTAGTCTGGCTGTGTCTAAGCCGGCTGAAAAAATACAGCAAAACGCCATTGAGGTAGAAGATGAGATGAAGATAGCCCTGACGGCTCATTTGCTGGCAGGGATGAAGGACGTACAGAGGGTCATCATTTTTGCAGGCACGAAAAAAAGTGTTAAAGATCTCGCCAGTAGCCTTAAGAGGCGTGGCCTCAAGGCAGATGCAATTCACTCGGATCTTGCTCAAGAGGAGCGGGAGTCTAAGTTGGCATCTTTCCGCAGTGGCTCACTGCCGATCGTGGTGGCTACGGATGTTTTGTCCCGTGGGATAGATATCAAAGGGATTGACGTGGTGATCAACTTTGACGTGCCAGGAGATGCTGAGGATTATGTGCACCGCATAGGACGTACCGCCCGGGCAGATGAATCGGGTGTTGCTTTCACGTTTATCAATCGTCGTGACAGGCGTAAATTTCTGCGCATAGAGGAGTTGATGGGTATGAAAGTAAAGTATATGCCTCTGCCTGCTGAATTGGCTGCCGGTGCTGCCAGATCAACAGAGAGACAGGGACAAGCGCGTGGTCGTGAGGAGGGAGGTAGCAGAGGTGCCGGACGGCCGCGACCCAACAGACGCCAGGGGGATCGAAAAAGGCCACCGCGTCAGGATTCAGCGCCCCGGCCTGATCAAAAAGACGGACAGTAATTCACTATAAGCAAACTATGGCAGCGGCTACTGCAAGTACGAATCATCGGCAGCGCAGGCCAACTTTCCTGTTGGTTGTGCTGAGTGTAGCTGTCGTGCTGTGGTTGTTGGGGTTGTTTGCACTTATGCTGATTCAGGCCAACGAACTCAACAGGCTGCTGAAGGAAAAGGTAGACATCATTGTGGAAGTCAATGACAGCCTTGCTACTGCAACGGTTGAAGAGATCGGTATTCAGCTTGGCAGGCAGCGCTATGTGCGGGAAGCGTCAGTGGAGTATGTTAGCAAAGAGGAAGCTTTACGGCAGCTGAGTAAGACATTTGGTGAGGAAATTCTCCGGCTGGAGCTACCCAATCCCTTATACAACAGCTTTGTATTCAATGCTTCTGTAGCTTATCTGTCGCCTGACAGTCTCAGGCAAATCAAAGATGAGTTGTTGCAACTGGAAGGTGTCGCAGACGTTTATTACCAAGAATCCCTGGCAGATCAGCTGGCACTCAATTTCCGGTCGATGCTTTGGGTGCTGCTGGGGATCGGACTGCTGTTGCTGTTTTTCAGTACGCTGTTAATACACAGCGTTGTCCGTTTAGCGTTAAATGCGGACAGATTTCTTGTAAAGACGCAGGAACTGGTGGGCGCCTCCTGGGATTTTATTACCAGGCCGTATCTTTGGAAAAGTGTCCGTAATGGTTTTTTCAGCGCGCTATTGGCGTTATTATCGCTGGCAGCTTTGCAGTGGTGGATGGAGACAGAATTGCCGGAGCTTCGGCAGCTACGCAACCCGCTGGCATGGGGTGTACTTGCCGCTGTAATAGTCCTGTTGGGTGTAGGCATCAACTGGTTAAGCACCTATGTTACTGTCCGCAGGTATTTGCGCCTGCGGGTTGACGATTTGTACTGAATTGTAATGTTATCATTAAAGAAATAAGACAATGGCAAAAAACAGTCCGGATAAGAAGAAGGTGGTCGTCAGCAACAGGGCAGCGGCTGCCGAGCCCGCCAAAGCTCGTACGCGCGTTGCAGGTGCTGCCGTTAGTGATCGCGAGTTAACTTTTGGACGTGATACCTATATATGGATGGGTATAGGTCTGGTGTTCATCATGATAGGTCTTGCACTGATGAGTGGCGGCCAAATGCCTGATACCGATACATGGGATCCTTCCCTGATTTATAGTTTTCGCCGCATCACGCTGGCGCCCATATTTATATTACTAGGGCTGGGGATAGAGATTTACGCCATCTTTCGCAAGTAATACGCAGACAATCAATCATGCAGGAAACGCTCATAGCCATACTACTGGGAATTGTCCAGGGTCTTACCGAGTTTTTACCAGTGAGCAGTAGCGGGCATCTGGAGTTGGTCAAGTATTTTTTGGGGGACACCAGTATGGCCAAGGAGAGCTTACTCATGACTATTGTCCTCCACGCGGCAACGGCATTGAGTACCGTAGTTGTTTTCCGAAAGGATATAGGGCAGATTTTTGCAGGCTTATTTCAGTTTCAGGATAACGAAGAGACCCGATTTAGCCTGAAAATTATTGTCTCGATGATTCCTGCGGGTCTGGTGGGATTTTTCTATGAGGATGCGCTCGATGCGCTTTTCGATAAGCAGGTGCTGTTGGTATCGATGATGCTGATTGTCACGGGGCTGTTGTTGCTGCTTGCCGACCGTGTTAAGTCTGCTAAGACCGAACTGAATTTTAAGAATGCTTTGTTGATTGGTATTGCGCAGGCGATTGCCATTTTACCGGGCATCTCCCGTTCCGGAGCAACCATCAGTACATCAGTCATGCTGGGCGTTGACCGGGCTCAGGCAGCTCGTTTTTCCTTTTTGATGGTATTGCCGTTGATACTGGGCAAAATTGCCAAGGACATACTTGACGGGGATATAAGTCAGTCCGACCGTTTGTTCGAACTGGGTGCAGGTTTTACAGCAGCTTTTCTGACGGGCTTATTCGCCTGCACATGGATGATACGCATTGTCAAGAACAGCAGGCTGCACTACTTTGCCTATTATTGCATGGCCGTAGGCGCTTTGGCGATTGCAATCTACACGCTGACATAAAATATGACTATGGCCATGCTGCATCCTGCTTCTTCAACCCTGGAGGGTTGCGATTTTCTGAGAGGAGCTACACTGCTGGTGGATAAACCTGCTGGATGGACTTCTTTTGACGTAGTCAATAAGATACGCTTTCACCTGCGCAAAAAACTGGCTGTCAAAAAGATAAAAGTTGGTCATGCAGGTACGCTGGATCCCATGGCAACAGGCCTGCTGATCATTTGCACAGGGAAGGCTACCTCCATGCTAAATGATTTTCAGGGGCTCGATAAGAGCTATACCGGAACGATACGCCTGGGGGCAACCACGCCCAGCTATGATGCGGAGACAGCGGTAGACGCGACCTATCCCTACGCACATATCACCCGCGAGCAGGCTGAACTTGCCTGCCGGTCGCTGACGGGGGCTCTCGAACAGGTGCCACCCATGTATTCAGCGATCAAAAAAGACGGGCAGCCTTTGTATAAGAAGGCACGCAAAGGAGAAACACTGGAGCTTGCCGGCCGCCCCGTTGTCATTCATGATTTTTCCATTACCCGACTTGAGCTGCCGGAGGTTGATTTTGATGTCCGCTGCAGCAAAGGGACTTACATACGATCGCTTGCCTTTGATTTCGGTCGGGCCCTCAATAGCGGGGCGCACCTGACAGCGCTCTGCCGTACGAGCATTGGTGAGCATCATTTGCAGCAGGCCTGGCAGCTCGAATTGCTGCTGGATGCCATTGCGGCGCTGCCGCAAGCTGCCGAAGAAGTGACACAAATAGATGAAGCGTGATGGTGCAGGAAGAAATTCTTTACGAGCTAAAAAAGGGGCTCACAAGCTATATGCCGCTGCTGGGTAAAATGGCCGATGAAGTTGTCGGGCAGGGCGTTTCTGTTTATCCGATATTTGTAGCGTTTAAGGGGCAGCAGGAAGTAGGGCTTGGGCTGCCGGTGATTCAGGCAGAAGAAGGCAGGCTTTTTGACTGGACCATTCACATCAGCACGTTGGAAGAACTTGCCTCCCGACAGGTCATAGGCATGGAAAAGGTTGACAATTTTAGGATCATATACAAAGACGCGGCAGAACAACTGTGCTTTTTGGTATGGGATGCGGGACAAGCATCGTTTGCTTTTATTCCACGAGTTCAACAGGGGTAATTTTATCCGTCAAAAGCCCCGATAGCACGCAACACTCAGCCAAAGTTGATGCCTACAGGTATAGTAAGTAAGCTGTAACAGGCATCCTTTTTCATTGCATAACAGGCTGGCTGGCTATCAAGGCAAGTTGCGAGCTAGTCTATCAATCAACGGATTATGAAAGGAATCATTCTTGCAGGAGGGCTGGGTACACGACTGTATCCATTAACACTGGCCGTGAGCAAACAGCTGATGCCGGTATACGATAAACCGATGATTTATTACCCCTTATCTACACTCTTATCGGCGGGGATACGGGATATCCTGATTATTTCAACACCGGAGGATTTGCCCAATTTCAGGAAGCTACTGGGAGACGGGAGCGATATAGGCTGCTCGTTCAGCTATCAACCGCAGTATGAGCCCAACGGCCTTGCGCAGGCATTTGTGTTGGGAGAATCATTTATTGGGGGAGATCCTGCGGCCCTCATTTTGGGGGATAATATTTTTTACGGAGCCGGGCTGAATGAATTATTGGCAGCGAGTACCAATCCCACGGGCGGAGTTGTATTTGCTTATTGGGTAGCTGACCCTGAAAGATATGGTGTTGTAGAATTTGACGAGCATTTTCAGGCAATCTCGATAGAGGAAAAGCCTGCCAGGCCCAAATCGAATTATGCAGTCCCTGGCTTGTATTTTTATGATAATGAGGTAGTAGAGATTGCCAGGAACTTACGCCCAAGTGCCAGAGGCGAGTACGAAATTACAGATGTCAACAGGTATTACCTTTCACAGGGGCGGCTGCAGGTGGGGCTTCTGGGACGGGGTGTTGCCTGGCTGGATACAGGCACCCACAAATCCCTGATGCAGGCTGGTCAGTTTATAGAGGTAATAGAAGACAGGCAAGGCCTCAAAATTGGATGTATCGAAGAGGTCGCTTATACCCAGGGATTCATCGATGCCGGCCAGCTTGAACGACTGGCGCATCGCTATCTCAAGAGCGGCTATGGTGAATATCTGCTTCAGTTACTCGATCATTCTCGTCCGCAATGAACAGGCAGCGAAACCATAAAAAAAAGTACGGGCTGATTGTACCGGGTGCTGTCCTGCTCGCCGGGTTTATTTGGGGTGCGGGTGTATCGGATACCTGGCAGGCTCAGGCGTATGCGCCTGCAGAAGCCAGCTGGACGACCGCTGAAAAAGGATATGATATCAATTTTCTGCGTGGTATGTTTGATCCTGCTACCCACCCGGATTTTGTAAAGGTAGACGCCAGTTATACCGAACGTACAGACTTCTACATGCACAGGCAAGCGTACGAAGCGTTTCAACAAATGCATGCGGCTGCCATGAAAGAGGGGATTAACCTCAAAATTGTTTCCGCCACGCGCAATTTTTATCGACAAAAGCAAATATGGGAAGCTAAGTGGCGCGGGGAGCGATTGCTCGAAGGAGGCGAATCAGCGCCTGTTGCCTATCCGGATCCGGTACAAAGAGCTTTAGCCATACTTCGGTACTCTTCCATGCCCGGGACTTCGCGTCACCATTGGGGCACAGATATTGATTTGGTAGCTCTTGACAATGCCTTTTTTGAAGAAGGCGAAGGTAAGAGAATATATACCTGGCTGATTAAGAATGCCAGTGCCTATGGTTATTGTCAGCCCTATACGCCCAAGGGCGATGAGCGCCCCTCGGGCTATGAGGAAGAAAAATGGCACTGGTCGTATCTGCCGCTATCAACTTCCCTGACGCAGCTGGCAAAAGAGCAGCTCCGCAATGAGGATATCAGTGGTTTTGCAGGAGCGGAAGCAGCCGCGGCCATCGATGTAGTAGGGCGTTACGTATTGGGGATACACCCGGACTGTGCACCCTGAAGACGCTATTTTTGTCAATCACAAAGAATAAAAACTCAATCCAATGGCCTATACAGAGTCCAACATGATGCCGCTGGGGAGTATCGCCCCCGCTTTTCGGTTGCCGGATACCGTCACTGATCAGTGGCTTGAATTAGACCAGCTGGTTGGAGAACAGGCAACGGTGATAATCTTTCTCTGTAATCATTGTCCCTATGTCATTCATGTCAACCCGCAGATTGTGCAGATTGCCAACGATTACCGGCAGCGGGGAGTAAATTTCATTGGCATCAGCAGCAATGATGTGGAAAAATACCCGGATGATGCACCTGACAAAATGAAGGAACATGCGCAGCAGACAGGCTATCCGTTTCCTTATTTGTACGATGAGAGTCAGGCGGTAGCCAAAGCTTATGACGCTGCCTGTACACCCGATTTTTATGTTTTTGATCGGGAAAAGAGGCTGTACTACAGGGGGCGTATCGATGGATCCAGACCTAAAAATGATCTGCCACTCACCGGAGCGGATCTGCGCGATGCACTCGACAAATTATTGGCGGGGACAGCTGCACCTGAAAAACAGTACCCCAGTGGCGGGTGCAATATTAAGTGGAAACCAGGCAATGAGCCAAGCTGATGAACAATGAACGAGCTTGGGCGTATCAACCATTTGAAACGACAAGAGGCCTGCGAACAGGCCTCTTGAAGAATAATAAAAAGTGAGCATAAGGTCGGTTATACCCCCCAGTAAACCGACCCGACTCACTCACACACCAAGCGTTTAGGCTCGATGTAAGTTCTTATAAGGTAATTGGTTGTTGATTAGACAACCATGAGGGATGTTTCGCAAGTTAGAGACAAATTTGCCCGATGACAATTAGTCAAAAAACAGGCAGGAGGGCATGATGTTTAAAAATTCATTCAGAAGCAAGGAGAAGGGACTGCAAAAAAATAAGGCACGGGTATAGGGACATACTTTTGTTGCACAAAACTAAAGAATAATTCAGCAAAACAAAACTAATTAACATAATTAATATGTTTAATGTGCAATTAGTTGAATTTTTGTTAAAATAGTGGGCACACATAATTAAATGCCTTGAGGGAAAATTTGACAGGGCACCCAATTCCGGTTTAGCAGCCAGGCTGCTAAACCGGAATTGGGTGCCCTGTACTTGTTTTAGCCTTTTTTACAAAAAAAGCCAAAAGCAAGCGCACAACTACTTCATCATACATTATTGAGTTGGCAAAGTGATTTTGGCAATACCTTTTAAGGCATTGTCATCACGCACAGAAAACCACCATAAAGTGCCAAAATGTCAGTTGATACCTCCTTGGCACGAGCTTTGCACAGGCGGAAGTAATAAAAATAGTATTCGAATGGAAAGAGGTAATATATCAGTACAAACGGAAAATATTTTTCCGATCATCAAAAAATTCCTCTACTCTGATCATGAAATTTTCCTTAGAGAACTGGTTTCTAATGCGGTAGACGCTACTACTAAGTTAAAGACGCTGGCATCCAAAGGGGAAGCATTGACAGAGCTGGGTGACCTGACTATACAGGTAAAGCTGGATAAAGATGCGCGTACGCTCACTATTAGCGATCGGGGCATAGGTATGAGTGAGGAGGAGGTGAAAAAATACCTGAATCAGGTAGCCTTTTCCAGCGCGCAGGAATTTTTGGATAAGTACAAAGATGAAGCCAGCATCATAGGCCATTTTGGTCTTGGTTTTTATTCGGCCTTCATGGTTGCAGATCGCGTTGAGGTGGTGACACGTTCATACCGGACTGACGAAAAGGCAGTGCGTTGGACTTGTGAGGGAGATCCTTCTTATGGACTCGAGCCTGCCGAGCGTGATGACCGTGGTACAGATATTATACTGCATATTAGCAAAGACAGCGATGAGTTTTTGGAAGACAGCCGTATTGAGGGGCTTCTCAAAAAATACTGTCGTTTCCTGCCCGTTCCCATACAGTTTGGACTCCGTAAAGAGACCGTCTACGAGGGTGAAGGAGAGGATGAAAAATCAAAGGAAGTTGAGGTTGTCAACATCGTTAATAACCCTAACCCCATTTGGAAAAAACAACCTACTGATCTCACGGACGAAGACTATCGGGCGTTTTACGAGGAGCTGCACCCTTACAGTCAGCCACCGATGTTCTGGATACACCTCAACATTGACTACCCCTTCAACCTGACAGGTATACTCTATTTCCCCAAGGTGAGCGGAAGTTTTGACATGCAGCGCAACAAAATCCAGCTGTATGCCAATCAGGTGTATGTAACAGACGAAGTGAAAGAAATTGTGCCGGAGTTCCTGACGCTTTTACACGGCGTAATCGACTCTCCGGATATTCCCCTCAATGTTTCACGCAGTTATCTGCAGAGTGATCAGAACGTCAAAAAGATCACTGGCTATATCACCCGCAAGGTGGCCGAGAAGTTGCATGATCTTTTCAAGAGCGACCGGAACGCTTTTGCCGAAAAGTGGGATGATCTTAGCGTATTCGTCAAGTACGGTATGGTCAGCGACGAGAAATTCTATGAGCGCGCAACCAAGTTTGTGCTGCTGAAAAATACAGAGGGCAAGTATTTTACACTCGAAGAGTATCGCGATAAGGTGAAGAACCTGCAGACAGACAAGCACGATCGTCAGATCTACATTTATACCCATGACGAGGCTGCACACCACGCAATTGTAACGGCGGCCAAGGATCGTGGCTATGATGTGCTTGTTTGTGACAACATCATCGACAACCACTTCATGCAGCAGTTGGAGATGAAGGAAGACAAAGTCACTTTCGTGCGCGTAGACAGTGATACCCTTGATAACCTCGTGCAGAAGGATGATAAACCGGAGTCGGTACTGAATGAGGAGCAGACCAAGCAGGTCAAAGATGCCTTCGAAGGCGTCATCAAGCAGCAGGGCAGGGTAGAAACCAAAGCGCTGAGTCCTGAAGACCTCCCTGTGCAGATTACAAGGCCTGAATTTTTGCGACGCATGCAGGAGATGCAGGCCCTGCAAGGAAACCGCATGGACGATTTTCCGATGAGTTACAATGTGGTAGTCAACACCAACCATCCGTTGATTTCGGGTAAACTGTTGGCTGCTTCGGCTGAAAGCAGGGAAGAACTGGCCAGTTATCTGTATCAGGTAGCGTTGCTCAGTCAAAATCTGCTCAAAGGAGAGGCGCTGACCAACTTTGTCAGACAGAGCCTGAAAATGGCTGAGTAATAATTTTCAGCTTTCGCACCTAGCATAGCTGCCGCTGGCGGCGTGCAAAGTAAGCTCCGGCTTTTTTTTAAAAAATAAATGCGAGTTCAAAGTACCCTTGGGCGGCGTCAGCTGCTCAAGGGTATTTTGCTGTGGCCGCTACTTTTTTGGGTCTTTTTGGAGGTGTTCTTTGATTTTGTGCGGGTGATTGTTTTTCTTTGCCAATGCTGTTTGGTTGGAGGACAAATAGACGTATAAATCTTTTGTTCCGCATTGATCAACAGTCTTTTTGTCACAACAGCGATCGATCACTCCATGGCTTCGGAAAAGAAATTACTGACGTTTTCGCAGATCCTCAACATGAATTTTGGCTTTCTCGGGTTGCAGTACAGCTTTGGGCTGCAGCAGGCCAATATGAGCCCTATATATTCCTATCTGGGCGCTGAGGAAAGCAAATTGCCGCTGTTGTGGCTGGCGGGACCCATGACCGGTTTGATTGTTCAGCCAATCGTGGGAGCCCTTAGTGATCGCACCATCAGCCGGTGGGGGCGTCGGACGCCCTATTTTCTGATTGGAGCCGTTTTTTGCAGCCTTTCCCTGTTGGCCATGCCCTTCAGCAGTACGGTTTGGATGGCTGCCAGCATCCTTTGGATCCTGGATGCTGCCAACAACATCACCCAAGAGCCTTACCGCGCATTTGTGAGCGACAAACTCGATGAGCGGCAACATTCACTGGGTTTCCTGACACAGAGTGCATTCACAGGATTGGGACAGACACTTTCTTACCTCACGCCTTTCCTGCTGATCAACTTTTTCGCCTTCGGCGAAGCTGACAAATTCGGGCACATACCTACGACTACCCTTATCGCTTTTGTAATAGGTTCCGTCATTTCTGTTGGCTCGATCCTCTGGTCTGTGTACAAAACCCCCGAAAACCCCCTTAGTCCGCAAGAGCTGGAAGCCATCCGGCGCGCACCCAGAGGATTGGGCGCCACATTTTCGGAGATCGGGCACGCCATCAAGACCATGCCGCTGACGATGAAGCTCATGGGACCCATGATGTTGTTTAGCTGGTACGCTATGTTTATTTATTGGCAGTACATTGCCAAGGCCCTGTCTAAATCTCTGTATGACACGGTTGACGCAACGAGTCCTTTTTTCAGAAAAGCAGAACTACTGGTAGGGCCATTGGGCGCTTTTTACAATGCTGTTGCGTTTGTCTCTGCTTTTGGACTCGCCTGGCTGGCAAGGAAATACGGGCCCAAGGGAATCCACGGTATTGCACTACTGCTGGCCGGGCTGAGCATGCTGGCGATACCCATGCTCAAGTCCGAACAACTGCTCTTTATTCCCATGATTGGCATAGGGCTCTGTTGGGCCAGCATGATGGGCAATCCCTATATTATGCTGGCGGGCAGCATTCCACCGGAGCGGACGGGGGTCTATATGGGAATTTTCAATATGTTTATTGTGATTCCCATGCTGATCGAAACCTTTACCATCCCCCTGTATTATGAAAGCTGGCTGGGCAACAATCCGGTGAATGCTCTCCGGCTGGCGGGTATACTGATGATACTGGCAGCCGTGAGTGTCATGCTGATCAGCTACCAGCACAAGCGGGGTGCACCCATGGTGAGTATGGGTGGCGCAGCTCATTAGGTCACAATAAAAGTAAGCTTAGATCGTATAATAGGCGAACGGCAGCCTTCGTTTGACGAAAGCGCTTATCTTTGCGAGATATTTGATTATCCACTTATTTAACTTCTTCATGAAGCGTTTCATTCTAATTTTTGTCCTCTTGGGGAGTGCAGTTTTCTCACTGACTGCCCAAAATCGCTACGGCCACCTCAATTTTGGGGAACTGCTGAGCGTGATGCCCGATACTAAGGGTGCGGAGGCTTCTCTGGAAGCTTACCAAAAGCAGCTGATGACGGAGGGGCAGGCAATGGTAGCCAAATTTGAAGCTAACTATACAGATTTTGCCCGGCTTGCGCAGAGTGGAGAGCTCACGCCTCTGCAACAGCAGCAACAGCAGCAGGAACTGGAGAAACAGCAACAGGGAATTCTCGACTACGAGCAAAAAATCGAGGGTATGATCAATCAAAGGCGTAACGAACTTTTGGGACCTATTGTCACTAAGGCGCGTGCTGCCATTGATCAAGTGGCCAAAGCCAATCAGTACGTGATGGTATTTGACACCAGCACGTTTAACGCCATCTTATTTGCTGTGGAAACAGAAAATATTCTTCCTTTGGTGAAGAAGCAGCTGGGCTTGCCGGAATAAGCGGCTGGCTGCTTTGGGGGGTTTTTAAAAAAAAAGCCAAAAGATTTTTGGCAAAAAAGCACCTTTGGAAAGCCACTGCTTTCCAAAGGTGCTTTTTCATGGCAAACGTTTCAATACTTAACAAAAGTACCTGTGCGCACGCTACCTGCGGAGACCCACTGCAGATAATAGTTGCCTGCAGGCAGGAGAGAAACATCCAGGGTGGTTAGCGGATTGACAATTGGCTGTTGTCTTAGCAGTTGTCCGCTGCTGTTCCGGAGCAGCAATACGCCCTCTCCGGGGGTGTCGACCTGTAGTTCGCTGGTCGTAGGGTTGGGCCATGCTTTCATGACAGCTACAGCGGGAGGCTCTTCCGTAGAGCTGCTGAGGGAGCCCATTTTGACATTATCGATGCAAAAATAGGCCGGCGTATTCATACCAAAGACGCCAATGTCGGTAGAGGTGAGTCTAAACTGCAGACTGTCGGCATTACCCAAGGCGAGCAGATCCACAAAGGTCCATTCGTCGAGGATATAGTCGAGCTGGTTATTGGCAAACCGATAATCTGCCAGGTAGACTGTTGCGCTGTCGGCGCTGAGTTGCCCCTGGTAGTAGGCACGAATGCTGAGCAGTAGGTAGTCGGGATCATTGCCACTAACGCCGCCAAACCTCTTCGAGAAGGCATCACCGTCGCGCATGCTGAAGTAGGTGTAAGTGCTGTTGTTGACAGACAAACCTTCGACTACGCTTCCAGCCTGTGTGCCTGTGAGTTTGACAACGATCGGATCAAAACAATAGCCTACGGCATAATTAGCAGAGCCCTCTGCGCCACCGCCACTGATGACACTGTACTGATTGCTGAAGCCCGGGGTCTGGTTGTCCGTGACCCTTGAAATCGCCCAGCCTGACCAAAAATCGAATTGACTGTTGTATTGATTGGGGAGCGCCAGTTGCTGACTTACAAAAGCCCCTGCGGGGCCAGCGTTGTTGAGATAACCGGCTGCGGG
>JAUMBM010000214.1:0-2356 GCA_032115735.1 Saprospiraceae bacterium | reverse complement strand
AGTGGCTGCACCTCCACCTGTATCTGTTCGCCGGTGACCCATCGGAGTAGTTCTATTTCGCGTTCCGGTATAGGATTGGGCTGGCCGCCAAAACGCACAAAATTGAACACGTCAGGATCCTCCAGCACATACCCAAACTCACGGCGTGTCAGAAACACAAATAAATAGCTGTTGATTAGCGGCACAATCAGCTTCTTTGTCTTCGACACATACTTGCGAAAAACTATCTGCAAAGGAAGGTAACAATGTAGCGACCGCTCGCGCAGCCGCTTGTCGACCATCTTCTCACGCTTGTACATCACCCGCACGGCATACCAACGAGGGACGTTGTCGTCTACGGGCTTATCCACACTCTTTTTTAACGGTAACATGAATACCCGGTTATTGTGTTTTTATCGATCAACGGTACTTTCCTGTACTTCTTTACCAGACATGTTTCTTATCCATACAACTGTCGCCTACGCGCCCAACAGCTGCTCCCCGTAAAGATACGCATCAAAGATGCTGTGCAGTCAGTTCAGCAGTTAACTCAGCGCACGTTCAGGAATTTCTCGCAGCGGCAAAAATTTCTGAACGCTCTCTAACGGCTGCAAGTGCAAAAATATAAAATTTGTATCATTGTTTGGTGCCAAAATATACATACGCGGCTTTCGTCGGCAGAATTCGTCGGCTCGTCAGATTGGCATTTGCGATCTTGCTGTTTTTATACTATCTTTAGGTTATTCTTTAGGGCTATTGAAAAATCAAGCTAATGAGTTCATTGGATGATCTGAGAAAGGCTTTCTTCGGCGCCAAAGCCGTCGGCCAGTCGGCAGCGGAAAAGTTGAGCGAAAAGTCAAAAGAAATGCTGGACGAAGCAGCAGACTCACTGGATGCACTGTCAGAAAATGTCAGCGACATGGCTGCCACAGCCCGGGATAAGGCTGCCGATTGGTCCTTTCAGGCCGAGGAATGGCTGCGCCGGCAGGCTGAGCTTTCCGACAAGCCTGCTGCCGATACCGCTGGCCAGCCCGCCGCCGGCGCTGCCGCCGGGGTCACCGGCCAGTCTGCCGCCGGCAGCAGCAGCCAGCCTGCCACAGCCGCTGCGCCCAAGGCGCCAATCGACTTCGAGGAGACGGCCGACGGTGCCACCGCCGGGCGCAGCACCTTAGCGCAGTCGAGCAATGAGCTGCTCGACAAAGTGGCTGCCTCCGGCGTCAAGGCGCTGGAATCAGCCCAGGAGCTGGGCGCTAAAGCGATGGAGGCTTCGGAAAAAATCGGCCAGAAGATTTTTGACAAAAGTCTGGAGTTAGGGGAAATGTGGGGCGCTAAAGCAGATGAGTGGATTGAAAAGGCAGAGCGCGAGGCGGCCGAAGAGGCAGCCAAACGCGAGCAGCTGGCGCGCGAGCGGGCCGACAATGCGGTCAGGGACAGCAAGAGCAGCTTGCTGGACGATAAAGGGGGGTTTTTTGACAAAGCTGATAGATTCGCTCGCGGTGATTATCACGATGTGTCCATCAGCAAGGATCCCAACTACCGGCGGCCTGCCGACAAGTCGGGCAAGGTGGCGGGTCTCGATGACCACGATGGCGACGGTGACAGCCTCATCGATGATGCTGTCATTGACAATGATCGGTAAGGGAGCGTAAGTGCTTATGGCAATTTGCTAAAATTGCCATAAGCACTTGCACCAGACACTTTGGGGCGACTAGTGTCGCCCCAAAGTGCTTCTACGCTGCTGCTATAATCAGCGGCTGCTCAGCCCCGCGGGCGCTCATGTGCCCGATACTTTCCAGCGAAAGCCCCTCGGCCGCTGCCGCTGCCAGAAAATCATCGACCTGCGCAGGGTCGACAGCCAGCAGCAGGCCTCCGCTGGTCTGCGGATCGCAGCCCAGCAGCCGCTGTCGCTCCGTCAGCGGGCCTACTTTGTGGCCGTAGCTGTCCCAGTTGCGCTGCGTACCCCCCGGGAGGCACTTGGCCGCTATGTAGTGGTCAATGGCCGCGGCATCCAGCAGCGGGAGCTTGTCAAACTGCAGGATGGCCTGTGTATCCGAAGCTTCGCACATTTCAGCCAAATGTCCCAGCAGTCCAAAGCCCGTCACATCGGTCATGGCGTGCAGGTAGTCCAGCTTCCCGAAGTGCATACCCGCCCGGTTGAGGGTCGTCATGCTGCGGGTGGCGAGGGCTGCGTGTTCGGGCGTCAGCAGCCCTTTTTTCTGGGCAGTCGACAGTATGCCTACTCCCAGGCCTTTGGTCAGAAACAGCAGGTCGCCCGGCCGGGCGCCGCCGTTGCGCTTGAGGTGTTCGAGGGAGAGCCTGCCGGTCACGGCCAGGCCAAAGATGGGCTCGGGGCTGTCAATGCTGTGCCCCCCCGCCA
>JAUMBM010000213.1:0-1706 GCA_032115735.1 Saprospiraceae bacterium | reverse complement strand
TAACGATGAACTACCCCAAAAAGAAATCATCCGTATGGAAAATAAAATCGGAATCCGCTGCCTGCAGGGGTGATAAACTGCTGTTCGTAAGTCGGGTGTCAGTCGACAATGCCACACACATAGCGGGAAAAAGATACTCATCGCCAAAGGTCAAAGCTCTGTTGATTATTGCCGTCCCTATCCGTCCACCATACGCGCACAACTTCTTATCTTGCCGCCAAATCATCGTACGCATCAATCTTCTACGCATGCAGGAAGTGTGTATCGTTGTGGTGGCTAATAACTGCGAGTGGCTGCCGGCTACAGCGCAACGCTATGGCGCCGGCCTGCCGCCGACCTTTATACAGGCGGCCGCGGGCTATGTACACTGGCAGGACAAACAGGCTTCCTTGCTGGGAAAAGTAGCGCTGCAGCAGGGGCTTATCCGGCTGGGTTTGTCTCCGGCCTTGATGCACAATATCCGCACAGATGCCTACCAGCGCCCATACATCCCCGATGGGCCCGATTTCAATATCTCACACTGTAAAGGTTTAGTAGTATGCGCCCTGAGCCGCAGCGGGCGGGTCGGCATCGATGTCGAAGCTTTGCTGCCGCTGGAAGAACTCGACCACAAGCTGGTATTTACACCCGCTGAGTGCCGTCTCATTGCAGCAGAGGCCTCACCCGAGGCGCTGTTTTATCACTTCTGGACGCGCAAGGAGGCTGTCATCAAAGCTGACGGACGCGGCTTCTCCCTCAGTCCGGCGACCTTTGAGGCGGTCAGGGATGAGGTATGGGTCGACAATCAATGCTGGTTCGTACAGAAAATCGATGTCCCGCCGGGCTTTTGTTGCCACCTCGCTACAGAAACAGCGCTCTCTTCCTCCCCGTCCTGCGTATACCTCTAACGTTGTACATTTTACAAGCCATATCCGCCGGTCATGATTAGATCTAAATCATTATTTTGATTAATCAAAATAATGATTTAGATTTGTCTAAAATAATAAAGATGCATTCCCCCGCAGAAGAGAATTACATCAAGGCTGTCTATCAAATCACCGCACGGCAAACCGAACCGGCAGGCACCAATGCGCTGGCAGAGGCACTGCAGACTACGGCAGCCTCGGTGACGGATATGCTCAAACGGCTGTCGGCCAAAGGCTTGGTAGTCTACGCGGCCCGGCAGGGCTGCACCTTGTCGGACACAGGCCGGCAGCTGGCGCTGCAGCTGCTGCGCAAGCATCGCCTGTGGGAGACTTTTTTATTTGAAAAATTGGATTTCAGCTGGGATGAAGTGCACGAGCTGGCGGAGCAGCTCGAGCATATTCAGTCCGACGAGCTCATCAACCGGCTGGATGTATTCCTGGGCTGCCCGCAGTTTGATCCGCACGGGGATCCTATCCCCAATGCCGCGGGGCAGCTGGCCAGCCGCCGGCAGCTGCCGCTGGCCAGCTTGCCGCTCTGCCAGCCGGCAATTATCGTGGGGGTGGGTATGCACGATCCTGCTTTTTTGCAGTACCTCGATTATATGGGGCTCCGGCTCGGCACGCAGGTAGAGGTGCTGGAGTGTTTTGGCTATGATCTCTCTTTGCGCATCGCGCTGCCGCAGGGCGAGGAGCGCGTAGTGTCGCACAAAGTAGCGCAGCATTTGCTGGTAGGGGCTTAGTTTTTTGGGTAAAAAAAGGTATCTATGAGGTGGTCGTTGATGTGCTTGTTGTGGCTGTGGT
>JAUMBM010000212.1:0-3238 GCA_032115735.1 Saprospiraceae bacterium | reverse complement strand
CTTTGCATGTCCAGAAGGGCACTGGGATCGCCCACAGCCCCGCCCATGATATTTTGTGCCTGCAACTTTTCAACATTCCAGACAAGCAATGGTACTACCAGGCATAGCAGTGTCATTGACCGAAGAAAAACCGCATCACTCAATTGTATCATAATTAATTCATAATTAAGATTTTACACACAATCTACCGGCACAATATTGTAAACATCAAAGCGCAACCACCAGACCGAATCACCTCTTTTTATCCTGCCAGTATGCTGAAAAAAACGCTGTCAAGTCTGAGGATTCCCCTAATACCCCCCGGTTGCAGGAAGGACTACTCAGCAACACACCGTATTAAGTTACCGAAGCTACGGGAACTAACAAAAAATGTGTAGGTACCCTGGGGCGTCATTCTGAATTCCCTTGCGCTGGTCCCAGAAACCGTGCTACTCCAATAAGCCCCATTACTCGCACGAGAAATCAGCGAGCCCCCAAAAGACCGTTGGCCTGCAGCCGGTAAGAACAGTGCATTACCAAACCTGATACCACTGCTGTAATTATTTGACATATCCGCCCATGTGCCAAAGAATACAGGCGGATTTATACTCTCATTGGCCAACCCATCCCATTGTACTTTTGTTGGCACCCGAAAGCCCGCAGGGCAGGGATCATTGGCCGTTTTTACGTCATCCAGCCAGGCGCCATCCGGGGCACTTGGGCCCCAACCCGTAATCCCCCCCGCATTATCATTAGCTGTCGTGGCGCCCCAGGGGCCGGCGGCGCCGTAGACCGGGCTGCTGCAGGGGTTAACGTCGTCGATGCCATCGCGGCCGAAGCAGCCCGGGTTGCGGCCCCACTGGTAGTAGTTGCCGATCAGCTCCCAGCCGGGCAGGAAGGGGTCTGCGCTGGTGTTGGCACCGAGGTTGTGGCACATAAACTCTTTCCACTGGCCGATGCCGACGAAGGCGCCGCAGCCCGAGACGGGCAGGCTGAGGGTGCAGGTCTGCCCGCCGACGCTGAGCGCAAAGCTGGCCGTACCTTTGGCAGAAGGGACACCCGTGATGGTGTAGGTCAGGCTGCCGCTGCCATTGGCGAAGGCGCCCGACAGGAGCTCGGCCGTAAGGCCGGTGACGCCTGTCGAGGCGACCGCCTGGCCGGTATAAAAGCTGCCATTGCCGCCGGTGTAAGGAATGGTCACGTCCACACGGTTGGTGGTGGCCACGATCAGGCTGTCGGACAGGACAGCCGCCCCGCAGTCGATGCCCGCTATGCGGCCGTTCATGGCCAGTATGCAGCCCCATTTCGGGCTGGCGCTGCTCCCGATGTTGAGCTCGATACACCCCAGATTGGTATTGTAGATGAGAAGCCCCTCCGCCGGGTTGACGATGGCGGAGCGCTCGGCGCTGCTCATGCGCGGCAGCAAAAGCCCCTTGGAGGTACTCTGCAGATCGAGCAGTGCGGTGGGATCGCCCACCGAGCCGCCTCGCACATTCTGTGCGAGCAGCGGAGCGCTGCTGCTCAGCAGCAAGGCGATGAGGCAGGCCAGTGCCGACAGTCCGAGGCGCAGGTCGTTGGTGGTTTTTTTCATGTGTATGATCGTATACATCCGCTTCAGCCCGGCAGCCGCCGATCGCCGAAGCGGGATGGTCGTTGGATTCGGTATAGCCATCGCATAAGGCCAGTGCTTTGGGCGCTGCTGCTACCCTCTTTAGCCGGGTACAAAACGCCAGTTTACAGCAGCTTGCGCACGAAGCTAGCAATTCTTTGATTACGTGCACCCCTTTCTGTTCGTCCGAAATGCCGAACGAATGAATGACATAGACAGACGCATCAATCAGCCCTACAGACAAAAAAGAATTTTTGCATACCCCCCTGCCCGGGCCGGATTTTCATCCGCCCCACCCCTGCACGGGCGCGCAGCCGCCTGCAAGGCGCTGCCCCGGGACGGCAAAGCCAAATGAGCGCTCCCCGACCTTATTATATTTGCAAAAAACACATACAATCAGCCTTTTATCCCGATTTTTTTAGCAACAGCTGGGATTATTATGCATTGTTGGTATATTTGCCCGGCGCCCTGTTGTTTTGTTGCTGATGGAGGCAGTGAAGCCTGCTGCCCCTAAACCCTGTACATACCCGGGCGCACACCGTGCAATCACAAAACCATAACCTTGTCAGCCAATACCCGCTACCCATGCAACTACCCGACACACTCAAGGTGCTGATTGTAGACAGCGACCTCACCTACTTACAACTACTCTCCCAACTGCTCAGGACGCTGGGCGTCGAGCAGCTTGCAACGGCCACTGACTCCGCTACAGGCCTTGAAGTTTTCAACCGCTTTCATCCCGACCTTTGCATCGCAGACATATACCTCGGTTCAGAAGCACCGCGGGGAGTCACTATGGCCGACCTCATGCGCAGCAGTCAGCCGGCGCAGCCGTTGATTTTGCTCTCAGAACCTTACTCGCCGGCCTGTTACGAGCACTGCCGCCACCTTATGCCCGTCAGTTTTATCAGCAAAGAGCTGTCAAAATTCAAAATTTACCAGGCGATAGACCAGGCCCTGCTGCAGCAGCCCCCCAAGTCGCCTGCTGAGCAAAAAGGCATGCACAATGGCCGCTTTTCACTGGGCAACCTGCGGCGGGTGTTCTTCAAGGTCGGCGATTCTTACAAGCCCTGTCCGGTGGAGGAAGTGTCTTTCTTTTTCGCCGCCAACAAGCTGACCCATGCCCGGGTCGGGCAGCGCAGCTACCCGGTCAACGTACAACTCAAGGTGCTGGAAGACACTTTCACCAATTCCTTTGTCCGCATCCACAGGACTTATCTCGTCAACATTGCGCATATCGAAGCCGTCAATCCCAGGGAGGGCACCATCCACGTGGCAGGAGAAACCCTACCCATAGGCTACGCCTACCGCCGGGACTTCATGGAAGGCCTGCGGCTGATGCGCTGACGCCGCCTTTGCGGCTGTTGCCGCTTTTTTTGGGGAAAAAGCTGCGCAAAAAGCGGCATTGTGCAGCTTTTCGTCTCATGACTTTGCAGCTGCCGGCGGGGGACGTATTCTATTAACTTTGCCTGGTGTATCACAGTCAATGCGCCCAGGCTAAAAGGCCTGCGGCGCGATAAGCAGGAGCAACTGCCGGGCTTTTTCAATCAGTCATACACAAATCAAAATACAAGAAGCATGCTAGTCTCCATGAGTGAAATTCCGGAAAGGTTCCATCCGCTGATTCGGCGGCTGCAGGCAGTCCTCAAG
>JAUMBM010000211.1:0-4340 GCA_032115735.1 Saprospiraceae bacterium | reverse complement strand
ATAGCCGCTGCGCTGATGTTGAATCTAGCGAGTGCCTTGGCGACCTTGTCGGCACCATGCTTAGTACGTGTAAAAACCAGAGCCGATTCGATAGCAGGATTTTGAAGCAAGCTAACCAGCAGCGGCAGCTTGTCCCCTTTTTCCACAAAATATACTGACTGCCCGATGGTTTCTGCCGTTGAAGAGACAGGCGTTACCTCTACTTTAGCCGGATCCGACAAGATAGAAGCAGCCAGTTTAACAATTTCAGGCGGCATGGTAGCAGAAAAAAAGAGCGACTGCCGTTTGGCCGGCAGTGCAGCGATAACGCGCTTGACATCATGGATGAAACCCATATCGAGCATGCGATCGGCTTCGTCCAGCACAAAATGCGTAAGCGCCGAAAAATTGACATAACCCTGATTTTTGAGGTCGAGCAAACGTCCGGGCGTTGCCACGAGAATATCAATCCCCCGCTGCAGCATCTGTATCTGCCCGGCGGCTGAAACGCCGCCAAAAATCACGGCAGACCGAAGCGGCAGGTATCGTCCGTAAGCCTCAATACTTTCCTGTATCTGGATAGCCAGTTCGCGTGTAGGCGTAAGAATCAGCGTCCGCAGCGGGCGGCGATCGTTGCGGGCAGCCCCTGCAGGCTGCCGCATCAGTTGCTGCAGTACAGGTAAGGTGAAAGCAGCCGTCTTGCCCGTGCCCGTCTGGGCACAAGCCAGTAAATCTTTACCTTCGAGTACGAGCGGGATCGCTTGCTGCTGAATAGGGGTAGGTTGGGTGTAGCCTTCCTCGCGCACAGCGCGCTGGATAGCGTCTGAAAGAACAAAATCTTGAAAAGTCATGTAACAGTTTTTGTAAAGGCCGGCCGAGGCGAAAGCATAGGAGAGCCAAAAATGATGCGCCGGTGTCAAAACAAATCTTGGAGTTGCAAAGATCGGAAAAGCCGTTGGGCGCTTTTGCAGTACAAAGATAGGCATTTCATTGGACAAAGGCAAGTATTCTCCCCCAACAGATGGTCATAGACCCGTACAGGGTCAGAGTTCTTCCGGCAAAAAATCTACCGGCAGGCTGGTATCTTCTGTAAGCACATAGGTGAGTACAAAACCGTCACGCAGCTCATAATGAAGTCTATAGGCCTGGCAGACCGTTTCTTTTTCCACCCAGGCGCGGGTGTAGCCTCCCGTTTCGCGAAACGCAAAAGGCTGCACGCGCAGATGCAACAAAAAGTCGATTTCCCGGCGGCCATAGGCCTTGTACAGTGCCTCCTTGGCGCCCCAATACACATGAAGGTGCTCAATGGCAGTAGCCGGTTGCAGGCTGTCCATCTCTTCAGAGCGCATAAACTTGTGTGCAAGGCGGGTGATTTTGGGAACCAGAAACTGAACATCCACCCCACAGGCCACCGGCGCAACAACCGCAGCAGCGAGATCCCCCGAATGGCTGATTGATATATGCCAAGGCGACCCCTCCAGATGTGGTTTGCCAAAATTGTCTTTCACAAAAGCGCCGCGAGTGCGCCTGCCGGACATATCATGCACCAGCTGCCGTACAGCCAGCCACTCGACCCGCCGCCTTCCCTTCATCTCTTCAAGCTGCCGTAACTCGGCCGGGTACAAAAAAAGCTGATCGAGAAACCATGATTCCGGTTCGGTAATCTGCCAGAGACCCAGCTCTCCGAAAGGTGTAAGTTGTCTGTGAAGAATTCCTGGCATATACAATTGATTGAGTTGACTACCGGCGGCCATTGGCCGGGCACTGTCTAGTCAAAGGTAATAAAAAAAACCTGACCAGCCGTATCCCTTAAGAGCATGCAAGCCGTACAGGGTCTATATATTAAAAATATATATTGCCATCTGATTGACAAGTACGCACAAATAGCGTAAATTGGTAGTTACCGATTATGAACATGAGGTCGTCTCAGAGTATTCCGGGCGGCAGACGCTGCCCAAAATACTTTGGGTGAAGCATGTCTGTATGATTTTCTAAGGAAAATCATACAGTTCGTCAGACCATTAATCTCTCCGCTAAGCTGACAGTCTCACAAAAATCGGACGTATGCCCATTCAACCACTTAGCGGTGCAGACATTCCTGCTTTTCAGCCCGGACAAGATGAACATTTTGACCTGATTGCCCAGTACGAAAATTTCTTTCCTGACCCTCTTGCCCCCAAGACGGTGCTGGTAATACCCAGCCTATCCCTTGACAATCATCTGCTTGCACAAATAGAAGGGCATATACACTACGAAGAAAGGCTGCTGTGTATGCTGCTGCTGCTTCGCATGCCTGCCACGCAGGTCATCTACCTCAGCAGCATGCCCATTGACGACAGCATCATCGACTACTACCTGCACCTGATTGCTGCCGTCACCAGCCAGCATGCACGCAAGCGGCTGCACCTGCTCACCTGCCACGACGCCTCCCCCCAGCCGCTGACTGCAAAAATTCTTCAGCGGCCCCGCCTCATTCGCAGAATTCGGCAGTGCATACCTCCGGGGCAGGTAGCTCACCTCACCGGTTTCAACATCACCTCACTGGAAGAGGCGCTGGCTGGTCAGCTTGAAATTCCCATCTACGGATGTTCATCCAAACTAACCCATTGGGGCAGCAAGAGCGGCGGGCGGTCATTGTTCAGACAGGCAGGCGTACGCATGCCTGCCGGCGAAGAAAACATTGGTAGCATGGCCGAAGCTGCAGCCGCCCTAAGCCAGTTGAAAGCTACCGATCCCTCCCTGCAGAAAGCCGTCATCAAGCTCAATGAAGGCTTCTCCGGAGACGGCAACGCGCTCTTTGCTTATGGCCCGCTGCGCGAAGTCACCGAAGACGAACTGGCCAACCGACTACAACCCATCGCACCTGGCATTGATTATGAAATATTTGCAGCAAAACTCCAACAAATGGGCGGTATTGTGGAAGCATTTATAGAAGGAGCACCCAAAGCCTCCCCTTCTGTACAATGCCGCATTACCCCTACGGGAGAGATTGACGTCATTTCTACTCACGACCAGCTTCTCGACCAGGCCAGCGGGCAGATCTACCTCGGCGCCTGTTTTCCGGCCAACAAGGACTATGCAGCCGATATTGCGCGGATTAGCGAGTCCGTTGCCGGTCAGTTGCGAGACAAAGGTGTCATTGGCCGCTTTGGCATCGACTTCGTATCTGTCTTCCGGCAAGGCCAATGGACTCACTATGCTATTGAGATCAACCTGCGCAAGGGAGGCACCACGCATCCCTACCTAAGCCTGCAGCTACTCACTGGCGGACGTTATCAGGCCGAACGGGGACAATTCCTGACGCCTCAAGGCAGCCCCCGCTACTACCTCGCCACCGACAACCTACAGCACGAAAACTATAAGACCCTCAGCCCGGAAGATTTAATAGATCTCTCCATACGGCATCGGCTTCACTACGACCATACTACCCAGGACGGGGTATTATTCCATCTCATCGGCGCACTACCGCAACACGGCAAGCTCGGCTTAGTGTGCATTGGACAGAGCCCCCGGCACGCCCAACGACTTTACCAGCAGGCGATTGATGTACTGCAGGCCGAGACTGCCGGCTTCGCACGGTCCTAGCAGTCTCTGCCATCGGCCTCAAAGGATGGCAGGCAGGAGACCCTGTCGAAAAAACAACAGCCCTTCAGCAGCAAAGCTGCTGAAGGGCTGTTGTTTTGGAGCCTTTGAGATTGATAAAATCAATCTTAAAGAACCCTGTTGTGCTTTACTGAACCGACTTTACGACCGCTGAGAAGGTCTGCGGGTTGTTCATAGCGAGATCTGCCAACACCTTGCGGTTGAGGCTAATATCTTTGGTGCTCAGCGCGTGGATCAACTTGGAGTAGGTCGTACCATTGAGGCGTGCACCTGCATTGATACGAGCGATCCACAAGCGGCGGAATGCGCGTTTTTTAGCTTTGCGATCGCGGTAAGCGAACACCATACCCCTCTCGAGGGTGTTTTTGGCTACCGTATAGACTTTGCTACGGGCGCCAAAGTAGCCGCGTGCGGCTTTGAGAATTTTTTTCCGGCGCTGACGTGAAGCAACCGAATTAACTGAACGAGGCATACTCGATTTTTTTGTTCAGTACAGAGGCTTCATGGCTTACAGAAGCTCTTTTTCCCTGCACTCTCGTTAAAAAATCATTACAAAAAGTACCTGCAGAGCAGGCAGTGCCGACAGGCTTAAGCTACCAGCATACGCTTTACGCGTGCTTCATCGGCTTGATCTACCATAGTAGAGCCACGGAGGTGGCGCTTAGCTTTGGTAGTGCGATTGCGCATCCGGTGCGAAGTATTCGCGTGGAAGCACTTTACTTTTCCGGTGCCGGTGAGCTTGAAGCGCTTTTTGGCAC
>JAUMBM010000210.1:0-5632 GCA_032115735.1 Saprospiraceae bacterium | reverse complement strand
AGATCCAGTATCGCTTTCCTTTGAGCTGCAGTACCAGTTTATCGCGCAGGAACAGGTTGCCGGAAGAAAAATCAGCATAACTCCGCAGGGCGTCGTCGTGGTTGCCAGTGATGTAGTAAATCTTAACACCCTTAGCGGCCATTTTGAGTACCTGCTGCAGCACCATCATGTGTTCCTTGGGAAAATAATGCTTGCGAAACTGCCACATGTCTATGAAATCGCCATTGAGGATGAGGACTTCGGGCTTGATAGACCGGAGATACTGAAGGAGTTCACGGGCATGACAGCCGTAAGTGCCGAGGTGGACATCGGAGATGATGACCATATCTAGTTCTCGCTTTGTCATGTGGCTGCGCTGTTTGCTGAGGTTATGTTGTATGAAGATGGGTTGCCTGTGCCGGTTTTTTCCCTACAAAAAGCATATACTGCCACATGCCGAAGTAGGCCTTGTGGATGGCTGTATGCTGCGGTATGAAGCGGGCGTGCAGCGCTGGCAGCAGGTGGGCATCCATGCGCACGTGGTGGCCCTGCATGTGGGTTTTAAATGCGGGCAGCCTGCTGTCGTGAAAATCAACTACAGCAATGATGCCGCCTGGGCGCAGATCCTGCCAGGCCTGACCGATGAGTTCTTCCCATTGGGGGTTAATCATGGTCAGCGCGTAGGAAAACAGGATGAGATCCAGCTTGCCAGTCCAGCCGTAGACGCCACTGCCGTAGGCCTGTGCGCGCAATTGTATCTGTGGGAAAGTGCGCGTCTGTCGGGCAGCTATACGCAGCATATCATCAGAAACGTCGAGCCCGGTCAACCGGGCTTTGGGAAAGCAATAAGAAAGATAACGCAGGTTGTAGCCCGTCCCGCAGCCAATTTCCAGTCCTGTAAATGTTTGCTGCAAGTCGAAAGGCAGCTTGTGGATGAGCGACTCACGGCCAAACAGAAAGGCCCAGCGGCTGAGGTCATAGATGCGGGACTGAAACCGGTAGTAGGTTCGCATGCGCGCTACCTGTTCTTGATAAATAGCTTGTTGTGACATAACTGGCGGACTAGTAGTAAGGACTATTGAACAATACCTACATAAGTGCTCAGATAGGTGCCTACCCGATCTTGCTGGTGGACATCTGCCCACTCGTCCTTTTCGAATCGCACTGCTGCAGTGACAAAATCCGGGAAGAAATCAATTTGTTCTGCAGCAGAACGCAGTAGTATCCTGGTTCCCGGCCGGCTGTTGGCCAGTATGAGACGCCACTCTTCTTCCAGTGCGGGCAGGTCGTTGGCGGCCAGCCAGTCTTGGTGGTCGAGCAGGATGAAGTGGGAATAGTTGCCTGGATTTTTCTGCAAGAAGGCACTGATGGTCGTCGTATGGGTGCTGATGCAGCTGCTGCGGCTTTGTATTGTTTCAAAATGCTGCGGCAGCAGGTAGTTGGGGGCGCAGTCGGCCGTATAGTTTCCGTGAAAATACAGCTGGTAGAAATAGTTATCGCGTATGGGTAGACGGGTGAATACATTGCGAAGGCAGTGGCGGGCAAAGCCTGCAACACCGTCGCGGTAGTTGTTTTTAAAAAGTAATTGCTGGCTTCTCGGAACGCCCAAAAGACAAAGGGTGAGGTGCTGCCGAAGTGCCCAGCTTACGAGCTGGCTCAGCAATTTTTCTTCCACAGCATAATACAAAGTACGCTGCTGTTCAAGGTCCTCCGCATGGAATAGTTGCTCAACCTGACTGTAAAGCCGTGGTCTGCTGCGCAGGTATTGCGTGAGCAGCCAGGCAAACAGTCCGGAAGTGCCATAGTAATAGAAGGAGCGGCGCAGGCCGTCGGGGCGAAAAAAATGCAAATGTTCATCCCAATACTGCTGCGCATAAGCAGGTAATGCAGCACGTAGCGACCTTTGATACAGTTGGTTAATCTGTGCGTAAGTACCCAAACCAAACACCTGCCATAGCTGCTCGTAGTTGCCTTGTTCAAACAGGGCAAGCTTAAGCGCCAGCAGGGCATTCTGCCGCGGGTTCATGTCTACGCAAAATATATGCTGCGGATGGTCGAGCAGATAATCTAAGGCATTACAGCCGGCACTGGTAATCATAACAACGCGGCTGTCCGTATCAAACTGCAAAAGCTGGCGGTCACAGCGCGGGTCTTCCCAGCACGTATTGTAAATCAACTGACTTTGATGAACGCGGCTGAATACCCAGTCGCGCAAATGGTGGACGTATTGCACAGCAGTGTGGTTTTGCTTTTACTAGTGAAGACAAAGTTGTTGCTGGCATCTAAACTGCAGATTAAAGAAATGTGATTTATAAGTTATTTATCATCAGCCAACTTGGTGTATTTTTCTTCTTTTGTGTGGTGTGTTCGTTAAGTTTTTGTAAAGAGTAGACAATTGTATATTATCATCGTAATATTGCAATAAAGTAAATTCGCGGCAGCATTTTTTCAGCATGTTGTAGTAAACCCACGGTAAACCTGTGGATAAGCAGCTTGGTTGGCTATCAACGGGGGGGGTAAATGGCATAATAATAATAATTTGTTAATCAATAATATAAGTGACAATGCAGCTAATCTTGTCTAAGGCGGTCCAGCGTACGATAAGCGAGTGGACGGACTACCAACCAGCCGCGGACCGCGCGTCCATGCTGGAGATTATTCGGAAATACGCGCAGACTAGGCTGGATGATGGCAAAGAACTCCGGCTTCACTTTATCTGTACACACAACTCCCGGCGAAGCCAGCTGTCGCAAGTCTGGGGGCAATTGGCGGCTGGTTATTATGGCATTCCTGCTACTTGTTACAGCGGAGGCGTTGAGGTGACATCCTGCAATGAGCGCACGATAGCCTCATTGCGTCGCTCGGGCTTTGAGGTCAGGCAGGAGGGCGGCGTAAATCCCTTTTACTACATAACCTATAGTGAGGAAGCGTTGCCCGTTGTCTGTTTTTCAAAAAAATACGATGATCCCCTCAATCCTTCGGAGGGTTTTGCTGCTATTATGACCTGCGATCACGCAGATGAGCACTGCCCCTTCATACCGGGTGCCGACGGAAGATTTCCGTTGCGATACGAAGACCCCAAGGCTTATGATGATCAGGAAGAGGAGGCTGCCCGCTATGATTTGTGCTCGCAGCAGATAGGCAGTGAATTGCTGTACTTATTTTCACAACTACAAGCCAAACAATCATGAAAAAGCTGAAATTTTTGGACCGCTACCTGACCGTCTGGATTTTTGTGGCGATGCTGGTCGGTGTGGGCATAGGTTACTTTTTTCCTGCTGTTGCTGCGTGGATAGAAACACTGCGCAGTGGAACAACCAATATACCCATTGCAATTGGGCTGATAGTCATGATGTACCCACCGCTGGCGAAAGTCAATTATGCTCTTTTGCCAGGGGTGTTCAAGGACGTAAAGATGCTGGGGCTTTCTTTGGTGCTCAACTGGATTGTGGGGCCATTGCTGATGTTTTCGTTGGCCATGATTTTTTTACAAGCGTATCCGGAGTATCTGGTGGGATTGATTTTGATAGGACTGGCACGTTGTATAGCTATGGTGCTGGTGTGGAATGATCTGGCAGAAGGAAGCAGTGAATATGCAGCTGGTTTGGTCGCACTCAATAGTATTTTTCAGGTTTTTGCCTATAGTTTTTACGCTTGGTTATTCATCACTAAACTACCACCGCTGTTTGGTTTTCCGGGTGCTATTGTAGAAATCAGTATACTGACCATAGCCAGTAGCGTGGCCATCTATCTGGGCATACCCTTTTTATTGGGCTACTTATCGAGAACTATTCTTACAAGTGTTAAAGGTGAAAAATGGTATCAGGAGGCTTTTATTGCCCGCATATCTCCCTTGACACTGATAGCGTTGCTGTTTACGATTGTCGTTATGTTTTCGCTCAAAGGAGAGGCAATTGTGCGTATTCCGATGGATGTGGTACGCATTGCTGTTCCGTTGTTGTTGTACTTTGTGGGCATGTTTTTTATAGGGTTTTTCGTAAGCAGGGCGCTGGGAGCTTCCTACAGCAAGAATGCATCCATTGCATTTACCGCTGCGGGGAATAACTTTGAGTTGGCTATAGCCGTTGCGATTGCTGTTTTTGGGCTCAATAGCGGGCAGGCATTTGCAGGGGTAATTGGTCCACTGGTAGAAGTGCCTGCGTTGTTATTATTGGTGAGGGTTTCCTTTGCTATTCGCGACAGATGGTATGGAGGGGGGCAAAAAGCATAAGCTCCGGCATGATAAATTGTACGGGCAGCCAGCACTAGCCCAATGAAAGTAGGTTGTACTATTGAAGGGCATAACCTTCTCCTAACAATTTCTTCAACATTATTTAATCATCACAGAAGGTAATGACGTAGGCACAGGGCGTAGCTTCGTGGGATAAAATAAAGAGGTGTATGCCGGCTGTACTGAAGGTATATTAGAACAGCTTCGCTACACAGAAAAGCCGGGAGCTGCCAATGGGTTACCAGATTGGCCCTCATGTGTTCAATACCTACTGATACCAACCGTTGTTGTCACTACTTTCCTTTTTTTCTGGTTTATGAAATGGCCGCTCCGGTGTTCGGGGCGGTTTTTTTGTGGCTGTCCGCCACTTTCCGGGAGTCGACGAAAAAAATCAATGTATATACAATAAATTTAAGAAATCATGCAACTCTGCTGCAGTATGGGCGGTTATTATAGGTAGTTTGGGGAGTGGCCACTCAATGTTGGCACTGACAATGACCACATAATCATCACCCTCCCCTTTAGTCGGGCGGGTACACGCAGCAAGAAAATGAATCGGAGAAAATTTGTAAAAACCGCAGCAGTCGCTGGCATCACAGGAAGTATGGCAAGTTTAGCAGCACTACACAAGCTTACAGAGCCACTGGAGCATACGGCGAGGATGCCGGTACTTTTTCTTGGGCACGGAAGCCCAATGAATGCTATTGAGGAGAATGAATTTGTACGAGGATTTCGTGCACGTGCGGCCGAGATTCAGAAGCCGAGTGCCATACTTTGCATATCGGCTCACTGGGAGACACGCGGCACTTACGTCACAGCCATGGAGAAACCCCGCACGATACATGATTTTGGCGGGTTTCCACCGGAATTATTTGCTGTGCAGTACCCCGCACCGGGTAGTCCGGCGCTGGCTAAGGAGACCCAGCAGCTGGTACAGCTCGCGCAGATAGGTCTCGACCACCAGTGGGGCCTCGACCACGGTGCCTGGTCGGTGATCAAGCATCTTTATCCGCAGGCGGATGTACCCGTTATGCAGTTGAGTCTCGACTACACCAAGCCTCCGCAGTATCATTACGATCTGGCAAAGCAACTGGCCCAGCTGCGCGACAAGGGGGTCCTTATTGTAGGCAGTGGCAACATGGTACACAATCTGGGGCTGGTGGCCTGGAATCGCCTCAATGATATCGGCTATGCCTTCGACTGGGCACTGGAGGCAGGCAGTAAAATGAAGAGCTTTATACAAGATGGCAACCATCAGGCGCTGATCAACTACGGTGCGCAGGGAGATGCCTTCTGTCTGGCCATTCCCTCGCCCGAGCACTACCTGCCTCTGTTGTACAGCCTGGCACTTAAGCGTGACCGGGACGAAGTGAGCCTTTTCAACGACAAGGCCCTGGCGGGCTCGCTCACGATGACTTCGGT
>JAUMBM010000209.1:0-4836 GCA_032115735.1 Saprospiraceae bacterium | reverse complement strand
GGGGTAGCTGAATGGGCACCGTACTCAGGCGATAAAAAAGATCCTCGCGGAACTTATTTTTGCGAATATTCTCCTCCAGTTTCACATTGGTGGCCGCTATGATGCGCACATCGGTGCGCTGCACTTTAGACGAGCCTACGCGAATGAACTCACCCGTCTCGAGTACGCGAAGCAGGTAGGTCTGGGTATCGAGCGGCATCTCACCGATTTCATCCAGAAAAATTGTCCCCTTATCGTAGGACTCAAAATAGCCCTTACGGTCGCCGGTAGCGCCGGTGAAGGCGCCTTTTTCGTGGCCGAAGAGCTCTGAATTGATCGTACCCTCGGGTATAGCCCCGCAATTGATGGCGATGAACCCATTGTGCTTGCGGGCACTGTTGTCGTGAATAATGCGGGAGAAAATCTCCTTACCCACCCCGCTTTCACCCGTGATGAGGACACTCAGATCGGTATTGGCCACGCGCAGGGCCGTCGACAGCGCCCTGTCGAGTGCTTCGGACCGGCCGATGATGCCATAGCGCTGTTTGATACTTTGCAAGTGAATATCCGTCATGGTGTCTGTCGATGGCATAAGTCAATAACAGGAGATCAGGCATCCCCTTTTTCAGGCAAGCTGCCCGATAAGGGTTGCGCTGGTAGCCGCCGTGATGGTCACCATCACATAGGTTCCCGGCTTTTCGTCCCCCCTTTTCGGAAAGACGACCATTTTATTCTGGCTGTTGCGCCCCTTCCATTCCTGAGCCGACCGCTTACTGTCGCCTTCGATCAGCACGCTGAAAGTCTTGCCGATATCCGCCTGGTTGTGCAGGAAGCTCACCTGATTCTGGCGGCGGATGACCTCCGTCAGCCGGCGTTTTTTGACCTCCTCCGGCACATCGTCCTGCAGCTTGCGCGCAGCCGGCGTGCCGGGGCGCTCCGAGTAGGCAAACATATACGACATACTGTAGCGGGCATAGTCGATCATGCTGAGCGTCTCCTCGTGTTCTTCCTCCGTTTCGGTGCAAAAGCCCGTGATGATATCGGAGCTGATAGCACAATCGGGCATAATCTCATAGATGCGCCTCACCTTCTCCATATACCAGGGGCGATCGTAGGTGCGATTCATGAGGTCCAGGATGCGACTGTTGCCCGACTGTACCGGCAGGTGGATATACTTGCAGATATTGTCGTGGCGTGCCATGGTGAAAAGCACCTCATCTGTAATGTCTTTGGGGTGCGAGGTGCTGAAGCGCACCCGCAGCAAAGGGTTGACCAGTGCGACCATTTCAAGCAGCTCAGCGAAAGTGACGACCGCTGCCGTATCCGGATTTTCCCATTTATAGCTGTCGACATTTTGCCCCAGCAGGGTCACCTCGCGGTAGCCCCGGTCAAACAGATCCTGCGCCTCAGCTACAATGGTGAAAGCATTGCGGCTGCGCTCGCGGCCGCGGGTGAAGGGCACTACGCAGAAGGAACACATATTGTCGCAACCACGCATAATCGAAATGAAGGCCGTGATGCCATTGTCGTCGAGCCGCAACGGGCTGATATCCGCATACGTCTCCTCCCGGCTGAGGAACACATTAATCCCCTTATCGCCCTCTTCGACGGTTGACAACAGCCGGGGCAGATCGCGGTAAGCATCGGGGCCCACCACCAGATCTACCAGCTTTTCCTCCTCCAGAAACTTGCTCTTGAGCCGCTCGGCCATACAGCCCAGCACCCCGACCATAACCCCCTTGCGGCTGCGCTTGACCTGATCGAAAGCGCGCAGGCGCTTGCGAACCGTCTCTTCCGCTTTTTCCCGGATAGAACAGGTATTGATCAGGATGAGGTCGGCCAGCTCGAGATTGCGGGTGGGTGAAAATCCCATCTCTGCGAGTATGGAAGCTACGATTTCGCTGTCGCTGAAATTCATCTGGCAGCCGTAGCTTTCGATATAGAACTGCCGGCCGCCTTCGGCAGCAGGCAGGGCGTTTTTGCCTTGGAAAAAAACCTCCCCCTGCTTGTTCTCGTCAATCTCTTTGCGGATACCTACCAGCGTAGGATTGTCATCGTACATACTATAGCGTGATCTTACTGTCAATAAAAACAAAGATGCCGCAACAGATATCCTCTGCCCGGCAGCCCTTGGCGCCACAAAATTAATGACAAAATGTCAGTGTGGCAAGTTTTTTTACAAGCTTGCAGAAGTGCGTCCGGGCGGCCTTACAGCCGCCCGGACGCACTCCATGCTACAGGCCGGTTTTGCCCGCCATCTCCAGCAGGAAGCTGTACTCCATAGCCACCTCTTTGAGGCGGCGGAAGCGACCGGAGGCGCCTCCGTGGCCGGCCTCCATATTGGTATAGAGGAGGATGGGGTTTTGATTGGAACTCAGCTTGCGCATACGGGCAACCCACTTGGCGGGTTCCCAGTACTGCACCTGCGAGTCGTGGAGGCCGGTAGTCACCAGCAGTGCCGGGTAGCTGACTGCCGCCACATTGTCATAAGGCGAGTAGGACTTCATATAATTGTAGTAGACCGGATCTTTGGGGTTGCCCCACTCGTCGAACTCACCCGTGGTCAGCGGGATGCTCTCATCGAGCATGGTCGTGACCACATCGACAAAAGGAACCGCTGCGATAACGCCCTTCCACAGGTCCGGCCGCATATTGATCACAGCGCCCATCAGCAGTCCGCCGGCACTGCCGCCCTGAGCAAACAGCTGTTCCTTGCTGGTATATTTTGCAGCGATGAGATGCTCGGCACAGTCGATAAAATCGGTAAACGTATTCTTCTTATTCAGCAGTTTGCCGTCTTCATACCAGTGGCGGCCCATCTCTTCGCCCCCGCGTACGTGAGCGATGGCAAAAGCGAAGCCGCGGTTGAGCAGGCTCAGCCGCGCTGCACTGAAGAAGGGATCCATGCTGTTGCCATAAGAGCCATAGCCGTAGAGCAGCAGCGGATTCTGACCATTTTTCACAAAATCCTTGTGGTAGACAATGCTCACCGGCACCTTGGCACCATCGCGGGCCGTCACATAGATGCGCTCGGAGCGGTAGTCATCTACCGAAAAACCTCCCAGCACCTCCTGCTGCTTGAGCAGGTTGAAATTGCGGCTGCGCATATTGTAATCATAGGTGGTCGGGGGCGTAGTCATCGACTGATAGCTGATACGCAGTTCATCGGTATCAAACTCGAGATTGACAGAGGTACCTGCCACATAAGCTTCCTCCTGGAAGGCAATGTAGTGCTCACCGCCGCCTTTCCAGGGCATGACGCGCAACTGGGTGATGCCCGCCTTGCGCTCGCTGAGGACGAGGTAGTCGCGGAAGACATCCATATCCTCCAGCAGCACATCCTCGCGATGCGGCACCAGCTCGCGCCAGTTCTCCTTAGTCGTAGCCTTGAGCGAAGTGCGCATCAGGCGGAAGTTGCGGGCATTGAGGTTGGTACGCACATAAAAATTGTCGCCGAAGTGCTCAATGCTATACTCGAGGCCGCGCTCCCGCGGCTGAAACACGCGAAACTCACCGGTAGGCTTATCCGCTTCCAGCAGGTGATACTCCGTGCTGAGCGTCTGGAAGGAAGCGATGACGAGGTAGCGGTCAGATTTGGTGCGGTAGACAGCGCAGGAGAAGGTAGCATCTTTCTCCTCGAAGACCATCACATCGGCTGAAGCCGGTGTGCCGAGTTTGTGGCGCATAATCTTGTAAGCCCGCAGCGTTTCGTCTTTGACTGAGTAAAAGATATGCTGATTGTCCATCGCCCATACAGCTCCGCCGGTCGTGTTGGGCAGTTCATCGGGCAGGTAAGCCCCTGTCTGCAGATCTTTGAAGCGGATGGAGTAGATGCGGCGGCCGAGCGTGTCCTGACCGAAAGCCAGCAGCCGGTTGTTGGGACTGACCGACAGGCCTGCAGCACTGAAATAACCATAGCCTTCGGCCATCTCATTGACATTGAGCATAATCTCTTCGGCAGCCTGCAGGCTGCCCTTTTTGCGGGCGTAGATGGGATACTCGAGCCCCTGCTCATAGCGCGTCAGGTAGTAGTAGCCGTTGTCGCGATAAGGCACCGACTGATCCTGCTCTTTAATGCGCCCGCGCATTTCGGCAAAAAGCTGCTCCTGCAGCGGCTTTAGGTGGCCGGTGAGTGCATCGAGATACTGATTTTCTGCCTGCAGATAACTGATAACTTCCTGGTCATTGCGATCGTTGAGCCAGTAGTATTCATCGATGCGGGTATCCCCGTGCTCGGTAAGTGTTTTGGGGCGTTGGGCCGCCATGGGAGCCGTAGCGGTCCGATGCTGGCTGTACAGTTGTGATGGTTTGTTGGACATTGGTTGGCTATAGCCGGTAGAGGAAAAAAAAGCAAGCGTAACCCCTACGGAACAAAGAAACCGCGAAATCGTTACGAATAAGTTCATATAATTTGATTTATTGAGCAGTAAAAATACACAATTACCGGAAGACTGCGCAGCCAACCGACGGACCGGTTACAGGCGGACGGGCAGTGCTCGGGGCAGTAGCGCAACGGATCATTTAGGGTAAAAAATCGTCATGTGAGCAGGAAGGCGGCCATTCGCGCAGGCGAAGACGGGGCGGGATGTACAAGAGCCTGAGCTGTATACCGAAGCTAGCTGGCGGGCCATAAATTGACGAGCAGGCGAATCATTTTGATCACTACCTTGACATCTGAGAAACCATAAGTCTGCTGCTCCTCTTCCTGCAGGTAATCGCCGACGACAGCAGCAGGAACAGCTCCTTTGCGCAGTTGCGCAGACTGATGGTTCAAAAATGCGTATGAGAGGCAACTGCTGAGTGCCACTGCCACCAGTAGAGAAGTAAGTATTTTCTTTTTCATAGCCTCTTTTTACA
>JAUMBM010000208.1:0-13749 GCA_032115735.1 Saprospiraceae bacterium | reverse complement strand
AGTGTAAAACGCGCTTTCAATGCGTCTTCTACCGTCACATTCGAAATCGATACCGAAAACATGGACAATCCCATGATGCTTTTCTCTATGCTCGGCAGTATGACCATGAAAAATGATACCACACTGCGGGATCTGCTCACCCAGGGTGAATATATCATGGTCAAGAATCATTTCGACCAACTGGGGCTGCCACTGAGCATGCTGGAGCAGGTGAAGCCAATCTTCCTGTCCGTGCTGGCGTCCGATGATATGGGCGGAGCCGGCTCCGAAATGTCTCTGGACGGTATGAAAAGCTATGAACTGGAGCTCACCAGCATGGCGAAGGAGAGCAATAAAAAAGTGGAAGGCCTTGAATCGATTGCCTACCAGCTGAGCTTGTTCGATAGCATCCCTTACGCCGCCCAGGCTAAAATGTTGGTGGAGGCGGTCTCCGGCGGAGACCGGGGGGCCTCAGAGGAGGAAGCTGATCCACTGGATGAGCTGATAGGATATTACAAAAATGAAAATATCATCAAGCTACAGGCGCTGGTAGAGGATGAAGAGGGCATCGCAGGCTTCCAAAATGTGCTGCTGACCAATCGCAACCGCAACTGGATCGAGCCCATGGCCAAAATGATGCGCCGCGAGACGGTCTTTTTTGCCGTAGGCGCCGGCCACCTCGCCGGCTCGGACGGGCTGGTGGCGCTGCTCCGGGCAGCCGGCTATCAGCTGAAACCTTTGCGCGATTAATGGCTTGCTTCCTAAGTATCCTGTATGTTCGAAAATTTTAAAATTATTTCCGCTGGCGCTGGCAGCGGAAAAACCTTTCGCCTGACTGCTGAGCTCGTAGGGCTGCTGGCATCAGGCCAGGTGCGCCCTTCGGGCATCATCGCAACAACTTTTACCCGAAAGGCTGCTGCTGAGCTGCAGGAGCGGTTGCGCGTGAAATTGCTGACGGCCAATATGCCGGCTGCAGCAGACGCTCTGTCCAACTCACTTATCGGCACAGTCCACGGCCTGGGGCTAAAGTTGCTGCGGCGCTTCGCCTTCGAAGCAGGGGTCTCTCCGCTGGTGGATATTTTGCCGGAAGGCGACGAGCAGTTGATTTTTAACCAGAGTCTCTCTGCCTCGCTCTCTATGGAGGTGATCGAAGAGATGGATCTCCTCTGCGATCGCCTCGGCTACAACGCCAAACCTGCCAATTTTGACTGGCGCAGGGAACTGCGGTCTATCGCTGATCTGGCCCGGGCTAATGATATTTCGCTGGATGGCCTCGCTGCTAGCTGCCAAAAATCGGCAGCTGCCTATCGGCAGCTATTGCCGCCTGTCGATCCTTCTCTGACGTCAGAGACAGCCCACCGTCGGCTGGCAGCTTTGCTGCGCGAGACGATTGAGGCGCTCACGGATAGTAAGGATGCTACCAAAAAAACGGCCGATGTGGTTAGTACACTCAGGGCTTTGCTGCGCGAGCATGAGCTGCGTCAGGAACTCTTCTGGCACCAGTGGGCGCGCATCGCCAAGTTGGAACCGAGTGTAAAAAGCGCTGACCTGATGGCAGATCTGGTCGCTTTTGCAAATCGCCACGAGGAGATGGAGGCCTTTCAGGGGGATGTGTTCCGCTTCGCGGAACTGTTGTTCCAAATGGCGATCGATGCGCTTCGGGAGTATGCCGCCTATAAGCATCGACGGGGGCTAATCGACTATACTGACATGGAGGTGCTGGTCAATCGGCTGTTGGATCAGCAGGAGGTCAGCCTTGTGCTGGCCGATGAACTTGATCTCCTGATGGTGGATGAGTTTCAGGATACCAGTCCTATACAACTGAGTATTTTTCTTAAATTGTCCCGGCTGGCCAAAAATAGTATCTGGGTGGGTGATCCCAAACAGTCGATCTACGGATTCCGGGGGGCGGAGCCGGCACTTATGCAGGCCATCGTCGAGGCCACAGGGGGCATCCGGCCGGAGAATATTCAGACTGACTCCTGGCGATCGCGCGCCGATCTGGTGCTTGCCGCCAATGCCATTTTTACCAAGGCTTTTGCGCAGCTGCCTGCCAAACAGGTGGCGCTCAACCCGCGCCGGCAGGATGCCGCCGGGCCGGGCAGGGCGCTCATGCATTGGCATTTTACCAAAGAGGATGGGGGAAAAAGGGCCCCCGCAGCGGCTTGGACCTATGAGCGTATCGCTCAGGCGGTGTCCGAATGGCTGGAGGAAGGGCCACTGGTGGAGGATCGAAATTCCAAAGTGTTGCGGCGGGCACAGCCGGGGGATGTGGCCATCCTTTGTCGCAGCAATAGCAATTGCGAAAAAATAGCCGCCGCCCTCCACAAGGCTGGCCTGCAGGCCGCCTTGCCGCGCAAGGGCTTGTTGTCAACGCCCGAGGCTTGCCTCGTCCTCGCCTGCCTCAAGTATTTGCTCAACGAGGAGGACTCGCTCTCCAACGCAGAAATTCAATTGCTGGCAGCGCGCAAGCCGCTGCAGGAAATTGTCGATGACAGGCTTAGTTATCTGGAAAAAGTGGAGGGGCAGGGTAGGTACCCTTCGCTCCGGTGGGGGGAGGATGATCCTTTTATCGCCCGGCTGAATGCGCTCCGCCCGCTCACGGGCCAGTTGTCAAGTGCCGAACTGTTGCACAGGGTGTGGAAGGATCTCGCACTGGAGCAGATCGTGCTGGGCTGGGGGCAGGCATCGCAACGACTGGCCAATGTAGATCAGCTTCGCCGCCTGGCACTGGACTATGAGGTGAGCTGCAATCAAATGCAGTCGGCAGCTTCGCTGGGTGGCTTCCTGCTTTGGCTGGGCCAACGAGCCCGCCGGGCCGAAGATGCGCAGGGGGCAGGGGAGAGCCCGCAGGCTGTCAATGTGCTTACCTATCACAAAAGTAAGGGGCTCGAGTGGCCGGCAGTCATCGCCTGTGATCTCGACAGCGCCCTTAAAGCAGAGGTGTGGGGGCTCGAACTGATCACCGAAAATGAATCGCCTCAGCTCGACAATATTCTGGCCAATCGGTGGATTCGCTACTGGGCCTTCCCCTATGAGGCGACCATGCGCGCAACACCATTGCAGCAGCGTGTCGATGAAAGCCACTGGAAAGCACTGAAGAAGAAACAGGCGCTCGAAGAGGAGGCTCGCCTCCTTTATGTGGGCCTTACCCGGGCACGGGACTACCAGATTTTTCCAACCAGCACGGCAGATACCAAGTGGTTCAACCGGGTATTTAACCAAGGGGATGAGACCATCCCCGTACTGGATCCGCTCACGGACGAAACGCCCTGGGACTGGGCAGGTAACTTCCTCTCAAAGCACACTAAGAACTGGGTAGTGGGTGATGGGGAAATAACGGCAGCAACGCTGCCTGCTGAACAGCCCTTTTTTCCTGAGAAGAGTAGCGGAAGCAGATCTTACGATGAGTATCGCATGGATCCTGAAGTCTGTGCTGAAAAATATGGCCGTACTTTTTATGCGGGACAGGCAGTTGCCTACGGACAGCCGCTGGGACCTGTACCGTCAGTAGATATAGGGGTTTGGCTTAAGCTGATCAACCAGTGGCTCATCGCTGATGATGTGCTGCTGGATGCGTATGAACGAACAGCGCTGGCCAGTGCCATGATTGATCGCTATCAATTGTTGTCTGCGGAGCCACCACCCCCGGAAATCGATGCTGCTGCCCTTTGCCGCCTCTCATGGCAATGGCAGCAGTGGCTGGGAGCGCAAAAAGCGCTCTCCATTGAACGCCGCCTGCCCTTGGCATACCCCAAAGACGGACAATTGTTTACGGCGATTATAGACTGGGTGGTTACGCTGCCGGAAGGGCGGATGATTGTTCTGGATGCTCCGTTCGCTGCTGATCAGGCTGAACAGCATGCTAAAGACTGGGGTGCCTGGTTGTCGTTGGCCGGGGAGGCACTGCAGGCGGCTTCACCCGGGAAGATCATTGGTTATAGGGTACACTTCCCCTGGCGTGCCAGCGTAGTGGAAGTGCGGGCAGGGATGGCTAATTAGCTTTTTTCTGCCATCTGACGGCGCAGAAAATCAAGGCTGTAATCGACTATTTTCTCCGCGTCTGCGGGTAGTTGGGGGGCTGGTAAGGGGTGTGTCATACCGAAACTGTGATCGGCGCCTTCCAGCAGCCGAAGCTCTGCTGCGGGCTGCCAGGAAGCTAGTTGCAGAGCAGCTTCGTGGTGTATGGAGGCATCAGCAGTGCCATGCAATAGCATAACAGGAATCTTGAGGGATGATATGGCTGCCCGGGTGTCGTATGCCTGCTCATGTGCAATAAAATCCTGATACAACTGGAAGTAAACAGGGAAGCGCTGTTGGGTACGGTGGTTCCGTACTTCATACTGCCCTTCGGCACGCCAGCGATCAATAAATCCTGGCTCCTGCCAGGCATAGTCTAGGGTGCTGACAGCCGCCCAAGTGATGAGCGCTTTTATTCTGCTGTCCTGCGCCGCTTTGATGATGCTGATACCGCCGCCCCGGCTGTGGCCAATGAGGTAAATTCGCTCCGGATCACACACTTCAGCAGGCAGGTTCTCAATGCCGTGGGTCACCCAGTTAATGACACTGTCCAGATCCGCAAGCTCCTTAGAATAGTTGTTGTGCCCAAAGGCTTCAATATCCGTATGATAGCTCAGGTTTTCGCACTTTACACCGTTGTGCGAAAAGTTGAATTTTAGAAAGGCAAAACCTGCGTTTGCAAAGTGTCGGGCAATGAGATCCCAGCCGCCCCAGTCCTTAAACCCCTTGAATCCGTGGGCAAAAATGACAGTAGGAAGCCCCGACTGGTGGGCGGGGTGGTAGAGGTCCAGCAACACCGCCTGCCCGCAGGCACCCTCCAATTCAATGTTTTTGTGAATAGTAACAGACATAGCGTATGCATGCTTGGTTAGGCAAGTGTCCAGCTGGTACCTTCCTTACTGTCCTTCAGGATGATGCCCGCTTCTTTTAGCTCATCCCGGATCTTGTCGGAAGTGGCCCAGTCTTTGTTGGCTCTTGCTTGCAGTCGAAGGTTGATGAGTACTTGCATAACGTCATCAACTACGGCCGACTGCGCACCTTCTTCACGCTCGTCTTTGAGACCAAAAACCTCATCGATGAAGGCGGCAAAAGTTGCCTTCAGGCGGTCAAGGCTGGTGGCAGAGATATCTGCTAAGGAAAGCTGACCTCCCTTGAGACTGTTGATGCGGGTGACGAGTTCAAAAAGCCGCGCCAAAGCCTTGGGGGTGTTGAAATCGTCGTTCATCTCTGTATAGACGGCTTCTATCAGGTCGTTGATTTCCTTGTCAAGTTCTTTGCTGATGGCATCAGAGGGGACTGTGAGAGATTGCAGTGTTTTGTAACTTTCCATCAGCCTCCGATATCCTTTTTCTGCCGCTTGCAGACCTTCATCAGTAAGATCCAGTGGACTGCCGTAGTGAGCTTGCAGCATGAAAAACTTGACCGTCATAGGACTGTAGCCCTTGCTGACGTGCGGGCTGTCACCACTGAAAAGCTGTGCCGGCGAAATGGTGTTGCCGTCGCTCTTGGACATTTTTTTGCCGTTTAACAGCAGCATGTTGGTATGCAGCCAGTAGCGTGCGCCTGCATGGCTGCAGGAACCAATGTTTTGAGCAATCTCGTTCTCGTGGTGGGGAAATTTGAGGTCGTTCCCGCCGCCATGGATGTCGAAAGTCTCTCCCAGGTATTTTGTACTCATGGCTGAGCACTCAAGATGCCAGCCCGGAAATCCCACTGACCACGGGCTCTTCCACACCATAATATCCTCAGACCGCGCTTTCATCCAAATGGCAAAATCTGCAGGGTGCGCCTTCTCATCCTGATTCTTCAGGTTGTCACGACTCTCTGCGATAAGATCTTCCAGTACGCGACCCGAAAGCTTACCGTACAGCCCCGGATTCTCCTGAGCAAACTTGATAGTGTTGAAGTACACGGAACCGTTGCGCTCATAGGCGTATCCACGGTCGAGTATGGTCTGTACCATCTCTATTTGTTCCGGAATATGGCCTGTCGCACGCGGCTCTATGCTGGGGGGGAGGGTGTTGAAAATGCGCATTATCTCCGTAAACCCTACCGTATACTTTTGGGCAACCTCCATGGGCTCTAGCTGCGCTATGCGCGCACCCTTAGCCATCCGGTCTTCACCGTCGTCGGTTAGATGCCCTACATCCGTGATGTTTCGTACGTAGCGAACGCGATAGCCCAGATGAAGCAAATAGCGATATATGACATCGAAGCTGACAAAGGTACGGCAGTTGCCTAAATGTACGTCATTGTAGACCGTGGGACCACAAACATACATGCCGGCATAGCCTTCTACTAATGGCTGGAAGGTTTCCTTGGTCCTGCTAAGACTGTTGTACAGCGTCAGTTTCGATTGCATCTTCACTTGGTTTTCCACTCCGCTGGTCTATGGGTTGAAGTGGATCGTTCATAATATATAATCAATGATTGCCTGTCAGGGGTGCTTTCGCATCTGCAAAGGTAAGCATTGTTGACAATATTGCGCTTGCCCGGGCTCCGCATTCCGTTATTACGGCTGGTACCATTATAAATAAAGCCATCCCGCAGTGAGTGCGGGATGGCGAAGGGTCATCACAACGATACGCTATATGATGCGCATATAAGTAGAGTCACATCCTCTTATATGCCTGTATAACGTCGCTTATGCATTATTTCTTGCTCTGTACAGCCAGAGAGTAAATAACCAACCCGAATCCAATCTTGTTGACAGCGTCACCAATGTTGTAGATGACGTCCATGCTGCCTGCGTTCAGTACGCCACTCAGCCAGCCTGACTCAGGAATAGCCATGTAACCGATAGGATAGATTGCCCAGCCTACGAGGATGAACCATCCGAGTGTGCTGAAAGCCTTCTGAAGTACTGGATCAGAAGAACCGTTAGCCAGTTTCTTCGCAGATCCCATCCATACTTCATACAGAATGCCAACATAACCAAGGGTTGAAATGAAACCCCAGAGTGGTGACTGGTCGCGGAACATGGTCTCGCCAAGGTAACCGGCTACAAGCATCAGTACGCTGTAGGCAATCATCTTCCACATCAGACCAATGCGCGCTCCGAAAGCCTTGAGGATCAGGTAGAACTCAACGCACATCAGCGGAACTGTAAGGATCCAGTCAATGTAGCGGAACTCCGTGGGAGATGTTCCGTTCTCTGCCCAAAAATCGCGCATGTAGAAGTAATGAACAGCTGCGATGAAGGTAATCAAACCGGAAACCAGCAGGGAAGTCCTCCACTTGCTCTCTTGGTTCCACATTTCAACAAAGAAAAACACAGATGCTGCCATCATGGCCATTGAGCCAATGAAAAAGGTGAAACCTACATAGTCGCCTGACTTGAGATTTGCCAGTAACAGCGTTTGGAAAGTAACCATAGAATCCATAATGAGTGGTATTTTATATTTGGTTAAAAAATGCAAATTATTGAACTTCTTTTGTCAATCCATGTCCAACCGCCAACGCCCGCTCGTATAACCTGTCAATCAGGATGGCATGGGGAGTCGTAATGATGGAAATGAAAAGGAAGAGTGTGCCCCAACCTATGGGCTGTGCCGCCCACTGATATTGATAGTAGCCCAGCGCTGCCAGCCCGGCAATCGCCAGCAAACTCATCGGTACAATCTGTTGTAGATACATCCGACTGCTGTAAGCACCCTTGTACATTCGCCGAAATATGCCTATCTGATCAAGTGTAGCCGCTAATGAGTGCCATACGACAAAGTAAATGGAAAAACCGACCAGTAAAGGTGTGAAAGAGAATAAGGCCGCCAAAAGACACAGGTTTACAAGCTCTCCCACAAAAGCATCGTCGCTGAGGATCGATCGCTCATTCAGGTGGCTTAAGACAATTACGTTGCCAAAGAATGAAAGACCAATCAGTACCCGCCTGAGCCCGTCATCCAATACATAGGCTTTACCTGTGATCTCAGTGACAATGGCAGTGGCCTCTTCGTGGTGAATGAGTATAGGAAATCCAAGTACGAACCCTCCCCATAAGAGGTACAGAAGCCGCGCCTGCCAACGGTTGCTGAATTTGGTTGTATGCCAGTGCGACTGACCGAAATGGTAGACGGATACCAACACAAACAGGGCAAATGCCAGCGTAGGGTAGAAATACCATAGTAATCCGTAACTAACAATGGCCGCCAGGTAATAGCCATAAAATGTCCACTTAACGGACTGTGGTTGGTCAGATTTGACAAACAGTCGGAAAACAAGGTAATCAGAGGCTCCATGGGGAATACCCAGCAGTATGACCACCAGCACTATCCAGCTAAGGGCATTTTCTCCTGCCAGTACGGGACCAAATACCCCAATGAATATGGCAAACAAGGTGATTAACCTCGCTAGCCTGCTCACAACGGGTGAATGGAATGTATAGGCTGAAACCATTGGCTTTTTACTGTTGGTCAAAAATTATTATTTATTTTTCTGCAATAGGGGGTAATTAATGTTGGCTAAGTGATAAGACAAAGATATATTTTTAATGTTCAAAAATTTTAGAAAAAACTGTAAGAATTATTTTTTTGAATTTGTCTGCTTGATATATTTTGGCTTTTTTTATTTGTCAATCTGGTTATTATGCTGGTTTTGGCAGGTGTGTATGAAATCGTGTGGTTAAACAAATCGTTTCGGTCTTACACTTTTGTTTAATTTTGGATTGAACGGCCTTACACAAAGAATTCGGCAGGTGTTTAGCCGGTTTTATGGCGCAACTTGTAATACGCACAGGGGGCGTAACGAAAATCAAAGTTGGCTTTGCATAAAAAATGTTATTTTTCCGTCAGCTAATTTCTTTGATGATTTGTCGGGTGTTCGTTTGTTGCGCCAGATCCCTGTTGGGGTCTGATTGGGCGTAAGACCGGCATGTATTTCCTGACATAACTATAATACCAATAATTAATATGTCTGCGCATTCGTTTTTCAAAGGGATACGGTTCCTGCCGGTGGGTCGCTCCTCTGCCCGCCTGCTAAGCTGTTTGGCATTGGTTATGCTGACTTGTGCAGCTTCAGCACAGCCATTGGTGCTGGACGAAAGAGCCAGGGCAAAAGTGATCGATGAATTGCTCGAAGATAGGTTCAATACACTGCTGCCGCAGCTGATGCGAAGGGAGGGAATTGATATGTGGATTGTTATCTCCCGGGAGTACAATGAAGATCCCGTAATGAAAACCATGTTGCCCGCAGAATGGCTCTCTGCCCGACGTCGCACAGTCATGGTTTTTTTTGACGCCGGACCAGATAAACCATTGGAAAAAATGGCTATCAGCCGCTATGATATAGGTCTGCTAAAGGCTAGTTGGGATCTGAATGTCTTCCCGGATCAATGGGAGGCACTGCTGGAGATTATCAGAATCAGAAATCCTCGGCGCATTGGTATCAATACATCAGATACCTATGGTCTGGCCGATGGACTGGTGCACACGGAGTATGAGTTGCTTATGCAATACTTGCCTAAAAATTTCAGAGAACGGGTGGTCTCGGCCGAAAAATTGGCTATTGCATGGCTGGAGACGCGTACGGATAAGGAAATGGTGCTGTATGAACATATTTGCCACCTCTCACACTTAATCGTCGCAGAAGGCCTGTCCGAATTGGCCATACAGCCAGGAGTCACAACAACAGAAGATGTCGTCTGGTGGTATCGCAATCGCGTCCGCCAACTGGGTCTCGATACCTGGTTTCATCCTACCGTAGATGTACAACGGGCAGACCCTGAAAATTTTGACCATCTTCGTACTTTCTCGCGCCGACCCGAGCTGCAGGTGATCATGCCGGGTGACTTACTGCATGTCGATTTTGGAATATCTTACCTGCGCCTGAATACGGATATGCAGCAGCATGCTTATGTACTCCGCCCCGGAGAAACGCAGGCGCCTGCAGCTCTTCAGCAGGCACTGCAGACAGGCAACCGGCTGCAGGATATTCTCACTGCACAGTTTACAAAGGGTAAAACGGGCAATGAAATGCTCACAGCGGCTTTGCAACAGGCCGCTCAGGAGGGTATAACAGCCAGTATCTACTCGCATCCCATAGGTTATCATGGACATGCCGCGGGTCCCGCTATCGGAATGTGGGATAATCAAAAAAATGTACCCGGCACGGGCGACTATCAGCTTTTCGAAAATACAGCCTATTCTGTTGAACTGAATGTGTCCGTACCTATTCCGGAATGGAATAAGACCATCCGGATTATGCTGGAAGAAGATGGGTTTTTCGATGGCAATTCTTTTAGGTATATGGACGGCCGCCAGCAACAGCTTTGGCTCATACCCCGCCCAATCGCTCCATATCAATCAGCAAAGTGATGCAAGGGTTCCTGGAGGGCTTACTACCCGATTTTTTCAGAGGGTTACTTATCGCCGCGGGCATCGGCCTTGTGCTGGGCCTTGAGCGCGAGTTTAATACACATGCTAAACCCGCTCATCTGGGGGGTATCAGAACGTTCGTACTGGCAACATTGCTGGGCTACGTGGCAACCTGGTTGCATGGTATCGGCTACCCACAGCTGTTGTTACTGTTTGGCATCGGCTTTTTTATCCTGATTGTTATTGCCTATTTCGCTCAGTCGACAATGGGGAATCTGGGGCTGACAACAGAAATCGCTCTTTTTCTCTCGTTTGCGATAGGAGCTATGATTGCAGCCGCTTACGTCACGGAGGCTATGGTGTTGGTAGTCCTGCTGACACTGGTGTTGTCACTCAAAGAGCAATTACATGGTTTCATCCGCCAACTGACAACAGAGGAACTCTACGCCTTCATCAAGTTTTTTGTAATGGCGTTGTTGATCCTGCCACTTCTGCCAGATAAGTCTTTTGGCCCGGGGGCACTGCTCAATTTGCGGGAATTGGGCTGGATCGTAGTGTTGGTGCTTTCCCTCAGCTTCATAGGCTATCTGCTGCTGAAGTTTGGAAAAGCAGACAAAGGAATATGGATAACGGCCATGATTGGCGGACTTTTTTCCTCTACGCTCATCGCTTGGGTTTTTTCAGCAAAAAGCAGGGAAAATCCTTCGCTGGGCGCAGTCTTTGGGTCTGGTATCGTGCTGGCTTCGGCTATCATGTTTGCAAGGGTATTGCTGCTGGCAAGTATTTTTCATCCCCCGCTGGCGCATCTCTTGTTCTGGCCGCTGACAGCCATGTTTCTGGCTTGCTTGGTGCCAACAGCAGTGACTTATCGGACCGTATCTAAAGGGCAAGCCGATGCTAAATTGTCACCGGGCTATCCGTTGGATGTGACTAATGCGGTATGGTTCCTCCTGCTCTATATCGGGATCACCTACCTCATGTTTGGCTCGCGACAGTGGCTCGGCGGTTCGCTTATTTACTTATCCGGAGCTATCGCCGGGATCGCAGATCTAGATGCCATTACCATCAGTACCGCCAAATGGTCTGCAGGACAGCCAGTCTTAGGTGTTCAGGCAGCTGTGATCATTTTGCTGGCGGCTTTGTCCAACTCAATTTTTAAACTCGGGATAAGCTTGTCAACCGGCGCAGCTGATATACGGAAATCTGTATGGCTTGGGTTCGGTCTGGTACTGCTGGCAGGACTTACTTCAGTCTTGTATTTACTGCTAAAAACAGCCTGATATGAAGTGCTTTGCCGCCTGCGGCGGCAAAGCAAAACAGGCACAAAGATTCTTTGGTGGCTGACGCTGCCAAAGAATCTTTGTGCTGTTACGGTCGCGCGAAAAATCAACCAGACCAAGGTTGTAATTGTTGTAACTTATACACTAAGTTGCGTACTTTTGTGTTCTGTACAATAGTTACTACAAGGTTTAGAATGTATTATTTATGAGCAATAATAAAGCTTTGCTGGTTATCCTGGACGGCTGGGGGCTGGGGCAAAATCCAGCTGCCGATGCCATCGCACAGGCAAATACCCCTCGATTTGATGCCTTCATGAACGCCTATCCGCATGCTACCTTGGTCACTTATGGCGAAGAAGTGGGGCTGCCCGAAGGACAAATGGGGAATTCGGAGGTTGGCCACTTGAATATTGGTGCAGGCAGGGTCGTCTATCAGGAACTGGTGCGCATCAATGTAGCGGTACGCGACGGTAGCCTGGCGCGCAATCCTCAGTTGCTGGCGGCACTGTCTTATGCCAAACATAATGATAAGGCAGTACACTTTATGGGGCTCGTATCCGACGGGGGCGTTCACTCGCATACCAGCCATCTCAAGGCACTTTGCGATATAGCATTCGCGCAGGGAGTGCAAAAATCATTCATTCACGCGTTTACAGATGGCAGGGATACAGATCCCAAAAGTGGCCTGGGCTACCTGGCAGATGTACTGGAACACATCCGGCTTCAACCTGCCAAACTCGCCAGTGTCGTGGGCAGATACTACGCCATGGATCGCGATAATCGCTGGGAACGCGTGAAGGTAGCCTACGATCTGCTGGTGCACGGCAAAGGGGAAACTACTTCAGATCCGCTGGCCGTGATGGCCGCTCGCTACGAGCAGGGTGAAACTGACGAGTTTTTGCTGCCTGTTTGCTGCACGGGCGAAGACGGACAAGCTGTCGCTACCATTCAGGAAGGGGATGTGGTAGTATTTTTTAATTTTCGCACAGACAGACCACGCCAGCTTACGGTGGCGCTCTCTCAGCGAGATTTCCCTGAGCATCAAATGTATAAGCTCAATTTGCGCTATCTCAGCATGACCAGCTACGACGAAACTTTCCAGGGGGTGGAGCCGCTTTTTGAAAAAAGAGATATGAATGATACCCTGGGGGAGGTGCTCTCCGGCGCGGGGAAGTCTCAGCTGCGAATCGCGGAGACAGAAAAATACCCGCACGTCACTTTCTTCTTTAATGGAGGAAAAGAAGAGCCTTTCGCAGGCGAAAGGCGTATCATGATTCCTTCGCCCAAAGAGGTGTCTACCTACGATCTTAAACCCGAGATGAGCGCTCAGGGGATCACAGAGGCAGCTATACAGGATATGTATGCGCATCAGCCCGATTTTATATGTCTTAATTTTGCCAATGCCGATATGGTAGGGCACACAGGGGTGTTCAGTGCGGCTGTCAAAGCCGCCGAAGTTGTCGACGAATGCCTCGGCAGACTGGTCGATACAGCACTCGGTGCCGGATATGAGGTGCTGGTAATCGCAGATCATGGTAATTCCGATTTTCTGATCAATGCCGATGGATCACCTAATACAGCGCATACCATGAATCCTGTACCCTGTATCTTTATTAGCCCCAGGGCAGGGCAGTTCAGACTCAGGGATGGGAAACTGGGTGATGTGGCGCCTAGTTTGCTCTGGATGCTGGACCTTGCAAAACCAGCAGCCATGGAGGGGGTCAACCTGATTGAACCGCTCTAGGTAAGCCGTCCCGATCACTTTTATTCTTTGCATCCCTCAACCGAAAGTGTGCTCATCTGTTCCTATTGCATTGCTTTGATCGCCGATAGCACATCGGCTATCGGCTCACAACTATCCATAATCCATGGTTATCCGGCATCTGATACGCAGTCTTTGGCTGTTTATAATATTTACAACCTTAATTGCCTGCACGCCCGAGGACACAAAAAAGGGAGCTCGCTTGAGCTTCTTTGATCTCGAGGGCTATGTCAGCCAACAGGTGCAGCTGTTGCAAAATGACCAGCCAAAAGCAGTCAAATCCGTTAGCCTCGATGCTCGGATCGAAGAGAAAGTGTTGTCAACACTCGATTATCGGAAAGAGCTCGAACTATTTGCGCAGGCAGATATCAATAAGCCCGCCTGGCGGGACAAATACACT
>JAUMBM010000207.1:0-5332 GCA_032115735.1 Saprospiraceae bacterium | reverse complement strand
TTCAGCGGTATGGCGGGCACATTTTCACTACCCACAACGCGCACGGGCGCGTCCAGCTGCTCAAAGCAGTTTTCCTGTATGCGCGCCGCTATGCTCTGCGCAAATGTATTGTTGACAGGCTCTTCCGTCACCACCAATATGCGGCCGTGCCGGCGCGCAGCAGCAAAGATCGCCTCTTCATCGAGGGGAAAAAGGCTCCGCAGGTCCAGCACCTCTACCCTGCCGGGCAGCTGCTGCGCAGCCTGCAGCGCCCAGTGGACACCCATGCCATAGGCCACAACCAGCACACTCTCTCCGCCGGCCACGGCCGCTTCTTCGGCCGCCAGCGCCTGCCGCGCTTTGCCGATAGGCACCCGGTAATCAGCCGCCGGCTCTGCCGTGCGGGCCTGCTCAGTGCCCGGCACCTTTGACCAGTACAAGCCCTTGTGCTCCAGCACCACCACCGGATTGGGATCCTCATAGGCGGCCTTCAGCAAGCCCTTGAGATCCGCACCATTGCTGGGATAAACGATCTTGATACCCCGGATATTCGTCAGCACCGACTCCACACTACTGCTGTGGTAAGGGCCGCCGCTGCCGTAGGCACCAATCGGCACCCGCAGCACCATACTCACCGGCCACTTGCCGTTGGAAAGATAGCAACTGCGGCTGACTTCCGTGAAAAGCTGGTTGAGCCCCGGCCAAATGTAGTCGGCAAACTGTACCTCCACAATAGGCCTGAGGCCTACCGCCGACATACCCACCGTACTACCAATGATGAAGGCCTCCTGTATGGGGGTATTGAAAACGCGCTCGTGCCCATACTTGTCGGCCAGCGTCGCCGCTTCGCGAAAAACGCCGCCGAGGCGGCCGCCCACATCCTGTCCGTAAAAAAGACACTCAGGATGGTCGCGCAGCAGCTCGCCCACCGCATGCAGCGCACAATCGACCATCACCTTCGGCTCGCCGCCGGCAGGCTGCCGCTCGCCCTGCTCTTCCGTAAGCCCCGTAGGGGCAAAAATATGCCTCGTCAGGTCTGCGGCCGATGGCTCGTCCGCAGCCTGTGCTTCTTCAAATTGCTGCGCAATCAAGGCTGCAACAGCAGCTTCCACAGCGCTCAGCGCAGCCTCCTCAACCCCCGCATCCAGCAGCATCCCCCGCAGCACCGGCAGCGGGTCGCGCAGCAGGTGCTCGTCAAGGTCGTCCCGATACCACTCCTTACGCACACCCGAAGTGTGGTGATTGAGCAGCGGAACGCTGGCATGCAGCAAGAAAGGCCGCCGCTGCGCACGCACTTTTTCAAAAATATCGCCGACAACCCGATAGCAAAGCTCAAAATCTGTACCATCGACACGCACCGCCTCCAGGCCGCGGAAGCCTGCCGCATACTCCGTTGCATCCTGTGCACGTATCTCCGACGCTTTGGCCGAAATATCCCAGCCATTGTCCTGCACCAAAAATACAATCGGCAGTTGTCGAAGCGCTGCCATCTGAAAGGCTTCGGCTACCTCCCCCTCCGTAATACTGGCGTCGCCCAGCGAACAGACGACCAACGGCGCCTCCCCCGACGCCCAGCGGTCGAGCTGCATCAGCTCGCGATACTGCAGCCCCATCGCTGCTCCCGCAGCAGGAATCGCCTGCATGCCCGTAGCTGAAGACTGGTGGGGTATCTGGGGAAAATCAGGCCGGCGCAGACTCGGATGGCTGTAATAGGTACGCCCGCCGGAAAAGGGGTCCGCCCCCTTGGCCAGCAACTGCAGCATAAGATCGTACGGCTGCAGTCCCATACCCAGCAGCATGGCATCATCGCGATAGTATGGAAAGGCGTAGTCCCTGGGAGTCAGTTGCATTCCGACTGCCAGCTGTATGGCCTCATGCCCGCGACTGGTAGCATGCACATACTTGGAAACCAACTTGAAATGCGATTCGTAAAAATCGGCAAGCCCCTTGGCGGTCGCCATCAGGCGAAAAGCCTCCCGCAAAACAGAGAGTTCAAGCCGATTTTTCACTGATTTGGTGGTCATGGTTTGTATTTGGTTAGGATACAGCCTTGTATGCTGCCGGCCGCTACTATGCCCCGGCGTCCGTTATGATTTTTGTTTGAACCGTGCGATCGCCTCCTGAGCAGGCGCCGACAAGATAAGACGCCCACTGATGGCCGCACGCTCCGCAAGTAGCTCGTCCCAATGGCTCGCATCCTGCCAGAATACCTCCTTGAGTGCCTGCATGGCGGCCGTCGATGAGGCAGCCAGCCGCTGCGCCAGCGCTGCTATATGCTCATCCAGGCTCTGAATGTCGGGCAAAACGGCCTGGTACAGCCCCTTCTCCTGCGCCCAGGCAGCCGACTGAAAGGTGCTCGCATCTATCGCCAGCTGCTGAAAAGCAGCCTGCCCAACCTTTTTGGCCACCGCCGGCCCCACCACAAACGGACCGATGCCTACCGCCAGCTCACTCAGCTTGACGTCGGCCGCTGCCGTGGCAGCACAATAATCAGCCGCTGCTGCCAACCCGACACCGCCGCCAATGGCCTTGCCCTGCACCCGCGCAATCACAAACTTAGGACAGCGGCGCATCGCATTGATGACCCCCGCAAACCCCATAAAAAATTGCCGCGCATCCGGAAAGTTGTCGAGCGCCGCCAGCTCGTCAAAGCTGGCGCCGGCGCAAAAGGTGCGCTCACCCTGACTGCTGAGCACTACAACTTTTATCTCTTCACGCTCACCTGCCTCTTCAACCGCCTGCTGCAGCCGCCGCAGCTGCGCTGCCGGCATGGCATTGTGGGAGGGGTGAAAAAAAGTAATGGTAGCCACGCCCGCTGCCACCGTCATTTCTACTGAACCCGCCTGTAAAATATCGCTCATACGAATGAATGTTCGTTCGCAAAGATAGTGCTTTTTTGGTATTCCGCTCCTGATAGCTTTGTATGACTTTCATCATATTGATCAACAGTTGCTGTTGCCTTGCGTTCGTTAATTTTGCATGAAATTTTGGGCTTGCTGCGTTAAAAGTACTCCTTACTGCAAAAAGGGCAATGAGCTTGCTTTATTTTTGTCGCTCATCAATTGCGAATGTTATGAAGCTGCTGCGTCTTATTCTTGTATTAACCGTAACAACAACCGTTTTCAGCTGCCAGCGGCAACTGAGCACAGCCGTGCAGTCACCGCCATCCAAACCGCGCAATGTTATCCTTATGATAGGCGACGGGATGGGTCTGGCACAGTTGTCTACCAGTCTTTATTTTGGTGACCAACCCTCCAATTTCCTGCGTTTTAATCAGATCGCCCTGCACCAAAATTATGCAACCGATGCCAAAATCACCGACTCGGCAGCCGGTGCTACGGCCTTCTCCTCCGGTTATAAAACCTATAACGGAGCCGTGGGTGTCGACCCCGATACCATTGCACACCAGACCATCCTCGAATGGGCAGCGTCCCGGGGACTGAGTACCGGACTCGTCTGCACTTCTTCCCTCACAGATGCTACACCGGCCAGCTTCTACGCACATGTGGCACAGCGGTACATGGAAGAAGAAATCGCTGCCCAACTGGCTGACGCCCCGCTCGACTTTTTCGCCGGCGGCGGCACTGATTTTTTTGTCCGCCGCAAAGACGGCGCCAACTATCTCGATACTTTGCGACAGCGGGGCTTCTCCGTCGATACCACCCGGCTCAGCCCCATGGCCGCAGGGCGCAAGGGCTACATCCTCGCGCCCGACGGTATGCCCAAAATGAGCGAAGGCAGGGGCGATTTTCTCGCACAGGCAACCGACATGGCGCTTGAGCAGCTGCAGACCAATCCCAAAGGGTTTTTCCTGCTGCTCGAGGGCTCACAGATAGACTGGGCCGGGCACGCCAACGATGGTGCCTGGCTGGTAGACGAACAAAAAGATTTTGATAAGCTCGTAGGCCAGGTGCTCGATTTTGCTGCCCGCGATGGCAATACGCTGGTGGTCGTCACTGCCGACCACGAGACGGGTGGGCTATCGCTCTCTTCAGGTACCGCCTTCGGCAAAGCCAATTACGACCAGATTGTACTCACCTTTTCCACGGGCGGCCATTCCGCATCCCTCATTCCTGTCTTCGCCCAGGGCCCGGGCGCTGAGCGCTTCAGCGGGATTTTTCAAAATACAGCCATCTTCCACAAGATTAAACAACTAATGGAGTAGGCCTGCGGCGCTTGCCGATAAAACGCAGTAAAGTCGTGCTTGATTTTTGGAAAAATCAAGTACGACCTTGGCGGTCAGAGGGCCTTTACCGGCTGTAGCCGGTAAAGGCCCTCTGACATTTTTACCAGTTCTTAATAAACCTGTTGCATGTAAGAGACCGCTGATGACAAAAATTATCCCCGGCCCGTATATGTAGATTGCAAAAAATCTCGTTATTTTGACAAAATTAGCAGAATAAACTCTCTCCTCTGATCGTCCCCAATAGCCAGCCTTGTTTGCGTTCCTCGTGAACAATTGCAACCCTGCTCTCATATTATCTATGACAAGCTTTGCTCTTATCTGTCAGTTCAATTTTTTTTGAGTTCTCATTAATACGATCTTCATTTATGTTTCAAATCAACAACTCGCGTGGCAGACGGAGTTTTTTCTCCGGACTGCCCCTCGTCTACTTATTACTTTCCTGCATGTCGATACTCCCACTCGGGGCTCAGCCATGGATGGAAGGTATAACAACCAAACGTGAAAATCCCAATTTCTTTGAGATGCGCGACGCCTTCAATACTTACTGGGAGGGGCGTACGGTTGAAAAAGGAAAAGGGTACAAGCCTTTCCGCCGCTGGGAGTGGTACTGGGAAACCAGAGTAGATGCCGAAGGCAACTTCCCGCCTGCCGGCCTTGCTATGGAGGAGTGGCAACGCTACCTGCAGGAGAAGGCGGCAGCAGGGCCTGAAAAAAGTCTCATGACGACAACCGGTAACTGGACATCTATGGGGCCTTCTTCATCCGGTGGAGGCTACGAAGGTATAGGCCGTATCAATTGTATCGCCTTTCACCCTACCAATGCCAGCACCATCTACATAGGCTCTGCCGGCGGCGGTCTGTGGCGGTCGACCAACGGAGGCTCCTCCTGGACCTCCCTGACCGATCAGCTGCAAGTATTGGGAGTTTCGGGCATCGTCGTAGATCCCACCAATACCAACACTATCTTTATCGCTACAGGTGATGGCGATGGTGCCGATACCTACTCCGTAGGTGTTATGAAATCAACCGACGGAGGCCTTACCTGGGTTACTACCGGCCTCAACTGGGCAGTTACCAACTATCGGGTCATCCGCAAACTTATCATGCACCCGACCAATAACCAGCTGATGATGGTTGTGAGCAACAGTGGCATCTGGCGCACCACCA
>JAUMBM010000206.1:0-5698 GCA_032115735.1 Saprospiraceae bacterium | reverse complement strand
CAGCCATGGCTGCCAGCCAGCCGGGCGGCAGCTCGCAGTCGGCGTCGGTGGTGACAATCAGCTCACCAGCCGACTGCGCGATACCCCAGCGGAGGGCTTCTTTTTTATAGGAAGCCACGCGCCGCCCTTGCAGGTGGCTGGCCAGCGACAGCAGGCGCAGCCTGGGGTCGTGCAAAAACTGTGCCGCCACAGCGGCGGTCGCATCTTCCGAATGGTCATCGATAACCCAAAAGGTAGACTTGTCGGCAGGGTACTGCTGTGCAAGCAGCGACTGAATGCAGGCAGGGAGCAGTTGCTCTTCATTTCGGGCGGCAATGAGTACGTCAATGTGGGGCAGCGGTGGCAGCGGGCCGGCGGTGGGCCACCGCGGCAGCCGACGCCAATAGTACACGATGGCGGCCAGCGCAGCGGCGTAGGCTACTGCCCCCAATACGGGCAGGTATGCTGCTGGCGGGAGGTTGAACACTAGCGGTCAAAAAGCTGATCGTAGCGGTTGTCTTCCTGCCTGCTTTGTCTGTCCGGCTGCAACTTTTCGGGCACGTCCAGGGTGCGGGTCTCCAGTTCTTCATAGTCGACCTGCTCGGATTCAGCCGTGTAGCGGCTCTGTCTGTATGGGCCGTTGCTGGCTTGTTGCTTCATCTTTTTGAATAGCAAAGCTTTGAAGAAAAGCCAGGCGATGACGATGGGGAAAGCGAGCAGGCTGAGTGCCAGCCGAAACAATCCGCTGAGCCAGTTGCGACGGAAGGATTCAACCAAGCCATAGGCGTAGTCGAGGACTACGCGGTAATTGATAATCAGGGTAGCTACAAACAGAACGGGGGCAGCGTACAGCAATAGCTTGAGCGCCAGTCCGACAGCTACAAACAGGAGGTAGATGATGCCTGCGGTGATGAGCAGGGCAATGATCATGCCGAGCGGGTTGCCGGAGCTGCGATAAGAATACACTCTGTGCGAGTTCATGTGAAAAGCGTTGATGAAAGTGGCTTAGGCGCGCGTCAGGGCTTTTTGCCTCCGGCAGAAAGGCTCTGACACGTACTTACCATGGCCGATAAGCGAAAAAGTATATACAATGCAACCGATTAGGCTGTCAAACAGTTCTATGAAAGCAACATTGGTTCGACCAATGTATACAAATATGGGATAATTGTCGTTTTTTTACGATTGAAATATCGTGGCTGCAATCATTATTTTCACTTTTACTTAGCAAATATGTTCAAGATAAGCCTTAGGCAAGTGGGCATCACGGCTTTCATGGCTGCTGCCGGACTGGCCAATGCACAACAGACCGTGACGGTGGGGGCGCAGATGCAACATTGTGCAACACCTCCCAAGCTGTATACCTTCGATGGCCTGCAGTTCAAAGAAGTACAACAGGCAGCAGGAGAAGCTGCCCGGTATCGATTTGATTTTCAAGGGAGAGAGCATCGATTCTATTACGTGGGAACGGATGCGAATACGCACACACCCATGATTCTGGGAGCCGAAGACAATGTGCAGCTGGTCGGAGACTGCAACAACGGGCGGGCAATTGCCGTCAGTGGTTCACCGATCAATGAGCAGTACAATTCACTCAAGGCCGAGTTTGGGCGCCTCAATGGCATGGCGCAACAGGCTTCCATGGCTTATCGGGCGGCGATGAGCAACCCGGCGGCTATGCCGCAGGCAGTGCAGTCGCTGGGCAATGTGGATGTGCTGCGCCAGCAACTACTCGATTCTCTGCAGCGCACCAATCCATTTTTGGCACGTGTTGCTGCGCTTAATACTTACCTGAGCTTCCCCAATCACGGACAAGGGCGCTATTCGGGCGAGCTTGAATATTTTGCTGCGGAATTTTTTCGCTTCGTCAACTGGCAGGATGACGGCTACAATCACCTGCCCTGGGTATTTGAGTCGTACAAGTCTTATACAGCCACCTTGTCGGATGTGCCTAACCTACCGGAACAGCTGCTGACCAAATTTTTGGAAAAATCGCTGGAGGCGATACCCATGGGCAGTGGGGCACGCCGGATGGCCCTGGCAGGGATGATGACTACGCTGGAGTCCAAAAACAGTCCTTCCTTTGTGTCGGTTGCTGAGCGCTTCATTAAAGAGTATGGAGCCAATTATCCGGATGCTGCCAACGCCCTGCGCAGTGATATTCAGCGCATTGGTGGTATGCGGGAGGGGGCCGTAGCCCCTGATTTTACGCAAAAAACGCCCGAAGGAACGGATCTCTCGTTGTCGGATCTGCGGGGTAAGGTGGTGCTTATCGACTTTTGGGCCAGCTGGTGTGGCCCTTGTCGCCGTGAAAATCCTTATGTGGTGCAGTTGTATAACCAATACAAGGATAAAGGTTTTGAGATACTGGGTGTAAGTCTGGACCGCAACCGGGAGAGCTGGCTGCAGGCGATCAAGGATGATAACCTGACGTGGAAACACGTCAGCGACCTGCAGTTCTGGCAAAATGCTGCCGCTAAATTGTATGGAGTCAGCTCCATTCCGCATACGGTGCTTATCGATCGCGAAGGAAAGATCATCGCCCGTGGGTTGCGAAGTGCGGAGCTTTCGCAGCTGCTGCCTGAGGTGCTGGATTGATGGCCTTGGAGGTGTTGATTTTTCGCAAAAATCAACAACCATTCTTTCTGAGGGCTATTTCTCTGCCAGCGGCAGAGAAATAGCCCTCAGTTAGTTAAGGCTACCCGCTTCCGGTGGCCGGTAGAGCGCTATGATGTGGGTTACTTCCTGATCATCGGCCAGCTCGGGCATCCAGTCGAATAGCAGCGGATGGACAGTATAGTCCTTGGCAAGCGCCTGTTCGAGGGTTTGTATGCCCGTCTTTCTCTTATTGGTTTCGAAAAAACAACAGGCCTGCGCGTAGAGCAGCTCGGCATCGTCGAGCAGGTTGTCAATCGTTTGAGTCAGTAAGGTCAGGGCGTCTACGGCCCGATCGGTGGAAAAGTAGAACCACGCCAGCTGAAGCCAGTGCAGGCTGGCCAGGGGATCAATCTCCAGTATGCGCAGATAGTATAACTCAGCCTCTTCATACAGCCCCATATAGAAAGTCAGATCTGCCAGCGTATTGATGAACGACAGCTCATAGGGGTCGAGCTCTACAGCTTTCTGATAATAGATGCGAGCCTTTGGCCACTCGAGCGTAGCAGCATAACATTCGCCGAGATGAAAATTGGCATCGGCATCGTCGGGGCTAATAGCCAGCGCTGCATAGTAGTAGCTGCGGGCGAGATCGAGCTTATTAAGGGACTGATGACAAAGGCCAATGGAGGTAAGAATCGAGGCGTTGTCGGGATCCAGCTTTAAGGCAATCTCGTAGCTTTCACAGGCAGTCTCAAACTGCTCCTGGTCGGCACACAAATCGGCATAATCAAGATAGGCATTGAGCTCATCAGGCTTGATGAGAAAGGTATACTCATAGGCCTCAAGCGCCTCTTCCCACTGGCTGAGGGTTTCGTACGAATGCCCCAGCTGATGCCATGCGTGGTGGGAGTAAGGATTTTCGTCGATGATAAACTTGAGAAGCCCGATGCTTTCTGCATGTTTCCCGCTTAATTCAACGGCCAGCATGACGCGCTCCAATGCGTCCGTATTGAATGGATTCTGCTCCAGCGACTGTTTGAGTGTGTCAAACATCTTGTCATAGTCTTGCTGGTACTCGTGTATGAGCGACTCTACGAGGTAGATCTCACTCAGCTCCTGCGGATCAGCACTCGACCAAAAAGGGATCAGCGCTTTGAGTGCCTCTTCGTAGCGATCGGCAGCGGCCAGACTTTCTGCACGCAGGAGCACAACTGTGATATCGGCGGGCGAAACCAGCTCAGCCTCGTCGAGGATATCGAGTGCTTCGGCATATTGGCCGAGCAGGAGGAGAGACTGGGCTTTGCGCAGGTAGAATTCTAGGTTGAAGCGGTACTGCTCAATAGCATGTGAAGCCACAGCAGCGATGCGATTATAATGCCCCAACTCATCGTAATAATCCAGCAGGCGGGAGAAAGTATCTTCGGACAACGAGGGGGTATCGCCCTCCTGAAGAGCCTGTTCATAGGTATCCACAAAAGCTTCGAAGGAGCGGTAACCACCCCATTCGTTATAATCGTCCATAATTGTCCGGGCTAATTCCTGAACAATATACGCACAAACATCCGGAGAGAGATAAAATGGGGTATTTTTTTACAGACGACAACAGAGAGTGACTGTTTTTGGGCGGCATCAGCCGCCCAAAAACAGTCGACAGCTTACAACAGCGGAGCGATGACAAGCGCTACAACCGACATAAGCTTGAGCAGGATGTTGAGAGAAGGACCGGAAGTATCCTTGAACGGATCACCAACGGTATCACCTACAACGGCTGCCTTGTGGGGATCAGAGCCTTTGTAGTAAGTTTTGCCTTGGATATCAACACCTTCTTCGAACATTTTCTTGGCATTGTCCCAAGCGCCGCCTGCATTGGACTGGAAGATCGCCATAAGTACACCGCTGGAAGTTACACCCGCCAGCAGACCACCGAGCATTTCAGCACCACCGAGCATACCTATAACAACCGGAGAGGCTACTGCCAGCAGACCCGGGAGAACCATCTCGCGGATAGATGCTTTGGTGGAAATTTCCACACAGCGGCTGTATTCTGCCTTGCCATCGGCTTTGTGGAAGATATCGCGATCTGCCTGACTCCAGTCTTCCATCTCCTTATCTTCATTCTTGCGCATGACATCAAGCGCAGCCTTGAGCTCGGGAATATCTTTGAACTGGCGGCGCACCTCCTGAATCATGTCCATAGCAGCCCGGCCTACAGCACCCATGGAGAGTGCGCTGAAGAGGAAAGGAAGCATAGCACCCATCAGGAGACCGGCCATTACCGTTGGCTTGGAGATATCAATAGCGCTGATCTGTGCTGTTGACATAAAAGCAGCAAAAAGTGCGAGGGCAGTGAGGGCAGCTGAACCAATAGCAAAGCCCTTACCAATGGCTGCGGTTGTATTACCAACTGCGTCCAGCTTGTCTGTACGCTTGCGCACTTCTTTGGGCAGGTCACTCATTTCGGCGATACCACCTGCATTATCAGAGATAGGGCCGTAAGCGTCAACGGCCAGCTGGATACCACAGTTGGAAAGCATACCTACCGCAGCGATGGCGATGCCATACAGGCCTGCCGTTTCATAAGCACCGATGATAGCCATTGACAGTACCAGGATAGGCAGGGCTGTAGACTTCATACCTACGCCGAGACCCGCAATGATGTTTGTTGCAGCACCTGTGATGGACTGGTCAACGATGCTCTTTACAGGCTTGGTGCCTGTGCCGGTATAGAACTCAGTGATGTAACCAATTGCAAGGCCTGACAGCAGACCAATGATGACAGCGTAAAATACACCTATGCTGGTATAGTCCATACCGTTATGAGACCAGGTGGCAGGAAGCATCCACTGTACAATCAGATAGGTGGCTGCCAACATGAGCAGACTGGAGAACAGTTCCCCTCTGTTGAGCGCTTTCTGCGGATCGCCGCCTTCAGCTACACGGACGAAAAATGTTCCGATGATAGAAGTAACGATACCAACGCCGGACAGGAACATAGGCAGCAGTACAGCATTGAGGCCACCAAACTCATTGGTGTTTTCAAAGCCTGCTACGCCAATAAATATGGCGCCCAATACCATAGTACCGACTATAGAGCCTACATAGGACTCGAAAAGGTCTGCGCCCA
>JAUMBM010000205.1:0-3104 GCA_032115735.1 Saprospiraceae bacterium | reverse complement strand
AAGCGGCCTATCACAGCCAGCAGGCGGAAGGCGCCTTTGACGAGCAACAATGGCGGCATGCCGCCAACCTCAGCGCCAGTGAGTGGAGCAGGCAAAAAAACAGGCTGGGGCGCAAGGGCTGGCTCAACGCCAGTGGCAGCGGCCTGAGTGAAAAAGGAGCGGCAGAAGCCGAACGGCTGGTGCGGGCGCACCGGCTTTGGGAAACTTACCTGGCGCGACAGGCCGGTATGGACATAGCGCACATTCACACTGATGCTGAGCACTACGAGCACCTGCTCACCGAAGAGATGCTGGAAGAAGTTGATGCCAGTCTGGGATACCCCTCGACGGATCCCCATGGATCCCCCATCCCGGCTAAGGGGAGCCGGGAGCCCCTGTTACTCACTACCCTGACAGCAGGGCAGCAAGGGCTGCTGGCGGAGCAACAATCCTCCGAGCACGTCAGTGCGCAGCTCTGGCAGCTCGGCCTCATGCCCGGATGTATATTGGAAATGAACGCGCGTACCGGTGGCAGCAGCTATCAAGTGGCTCTGGGTGGCAAGCTGGTGGAGCTGCCGGCGGAGCTGGCTGCGGAGGTGGTTGTTTTTCTTGTAAAAGCCTAAAAGGAATATTTTTGGGCGGCGGCTGCCGCCCAAAAACAGGAACTGTCTCCCGAGGCTGGCATTACAAAAGCAGCACCGGGAGACAATTTTTACTTGCGCGCAACCAGTTCAAGCTGGATACCCACCTGATCATTGATGATATCATCCTTGGCAGTACCCAATACCCCCGCGTGGAACATTACATTCCACTGCGTGCGGTCGATGGTAAACTGAGGCGTAGAAGCCTTCACTTCTGTATCTGTGATGTCAATTTTAGCAGGTACGGAGATACTCTTGGTGATGCCCTTGAGCATCAGGTTGCCCGTGATGGTGTGCGTAGCATCGGGATTGCCTGACAGCGGACTGACACTGGTGATGGTGAACACCCCGGTCGGATAAGTTGCCACTTCAAAAAAGTCAGAATCTTTGAGATGCGCCTCCAGATCCTCCTTGCCCTCACCCGGCTTCTGATCGACATTGGTAATGCTGTTCATATCGATGATAAACTCCCCGCCTGTGATCTGGCCCTGGTTGACCGTCATAGCCCCTTTGTTGAGCAGGATGTAGCCATTGTGTCCACCACCTATCAACTTGGCTGCCTGCCAGTTGATCATACTCTTTTGGGTATCCACGAAGAAAGGATCTCCGGAACCGGGTGCTACCTCTTTCGCTTCGGAAGCCGCTACCTGATCGCCGGCGGGTCCCTGACCGCAACTATAAACTACCAATACTATTGCCCACAAGATGAGCCAGTGCGAGATACGATTCATTTTATTGCAAAATTTAGTTTTGAAAAAAAAATCGATAATGCCAAAAAAACAAATGCCTTGCAATAAAAGTTGATAAAAGGTAAGATTACCAACGCCAACCGAGGCCGGCATCAGGCGCTAATGCTACCTGCGATGCCCGGGTGCGGAAATTGTTTCAGAATACTTTGGGGCAACTGTGCCGCTCAAAAATGCTCTGAAATTGCGATAGTATGCAAACAGGAATAAAAAAAGCTCTTGCAACAGAACATCTTTGATTCTTCATTCTGCACACGCGATGCAAACGGGAATAAAAAAAAGCTCCTGCAACAGAGGAGGACATCCATTGCAGGAGCAATATTTACTATGAGAAAACTACACCCGACAAATGTAAAATCAATTGAACATTCCGTGGCTACTGTTTACGGAAAGGCTTCATCAGCAATGCTACGGTTGTATCGACTGACCGAATGGGAGGACAAAAACAACAGCAGCGACATAAACTGCACTGCTGTCTGCCATTGGATAAGCCCGGCAATGCTGCCCGGCTTCAAGGCACAACACGCGACCTTCAAAATAATCCTTTACATTGTGTTGAAATTACTGTTCGAGCTTCCTACTTTAGCCTTAGCAAACATACACTGTCAACAGGAGGACACAGGAATAAGCTTACAATCATGAACAGGACAGACAACTACCTGCGATACGCGCTGATACTACTGACAACCGCCTGCCTGCTGCCACATTTTTTGCACGGCCAGACAACCTCCGGGGAAGTTCATCGTTTATTGCGTGAGGGAGATCGTTTGTACCGGGAGCAGGCATACGAGCAAGCTGCAGAGCGGTATAAGGCTGCAGAAGACAAGCAGTCAGGTACACAGGGCAGCTACAATCTGGGCAACACCTATTACCAGCAGGGCGACTACGCCCGGGCAGCCCGCCAATTTGAGCAGGCTGCCGAGACGGCCAGCCGCGCAGAGGACAAAGCCCGTGCCTACTACAACCTCGGCAACAGTTACTATCAGCAACAGCAGCTCGATAAAAGTATTGAAGCCTATAAGCAGTCGCTGCGGCTACAACCGGGCGATACTCAGGCCAAAAACAACCTGGCGGTAGCGCTGCGCGAGCAGCAACAGCAGCAGCAACAGCAGCAAAATTCCTCTCAGGCCTCCCGGCAGGAGGAGGAGCAGCCATCATCCTCTACGGGCGGAGAGGGCGAGCAGCAGGCATCGTCGGGTGAGCAGCCGCGCGAGCAGCCCCCATCGGGTCGCAGCGGCGATGCGGCCGAAGGCACCCTCAGCAAAGACGAAGCCGAGCAGCTACTGCGCATAGCCGAAGAAGAAGAGCAAAAGACCCGACAGAAGCTGCGGCGATCGAAGGCAGGCAGCTGCGGCACCGACAAAGCCTGGTAATCCATCACCAATTATTAACCAGTAAAAACAAAACATTATGCGATTTTACATGATCTTGACCATGGGCCTGTTGTTGGCGGGCAGTGCAGTGCGCGCACAGGATCAGGTTCAATTTACGCTTAGTGTAAGCAGCGACTCCGTGCTGCTGGGGCACTACCTGCAGGTTTCTTTCACCTTGGAAAACGCCCAGGGGCAGGATTTTGCCGGCCCTGAATTTCAGGATTTCGACCTGCTGTCGGGGCCCAATATGTCGACCAATGTGCAGATAACCAACGGCAACATGCGGCAGACCATCCGCTACCAGTACTACATAAAACCCCGCATGGAGGGCCTCTACTACATCGAACCTGCCAGCATACGCGTAG
>JAUMBM010000204.1:0-9244 GCA_032115735.1 Saprospiraceae bacterium | reverse complement strand
ACCTACGTGGGCGAAGTGGGGCATTTTTCCTTCTGGAATGTTGACTTCCCCTTCCCGTTGATTGATATTACGGGTGTTATCAATATCAACGGACAGCCGGCGGGAAGCACACTGGTGGTCATCCGGGTTGACGGTCTCAATTCCGTAGGCAGTGGCTTCACCAATACCGAAGGCGTATTTTCTGGTAAAGTACCCCAAAACCAGGTATTGACCGTTCAGGTGATGGGAGCCTGCAACAACGTTATGGCGTCGCTCAATATAGGTCCTTTCACTGAGAACACCGATGTGGGCACGCTCAACTTCAACCTCACTGGCCCCACAAATTCAGTTATCAGCGGCCAGCTGCTCGACTGTGATGGTGAGCCTGTTACCAACGGCGCTGTCTATCTCAGCTGGTCGGGCAACGAACAGTTTGTTGCTGTTGGTGACGACGGCCAGTTTTCGGTCACCGTACAGCACTGTGGAGCAACTTCCTACACACTTTGGGCAGTAGATTTTGAAAATCAGTATGTTGCTGATGAAGAAACCTATACCTTCAGCAGTGGCCCTCAGGCGTTGGGTGAAATAGAGGTGTGTGATTCACCTTTTGTAGGTTTCATGGAGCTGACGTTGTTCAACCAGACGACGATCAACCTCAGTCTGGCTTCGATGACGGCGGAAGAGTATAACTTCGATTCTCTGGCTGCCCCTCAGCTTTTCTACAGAATTCAGGGGCTGGGCAACCCCAGTAATACGGCTGACAGGTTTGCACTTTACCTGCGAGCGCCGCTGGCACTCGGCACCTACACGGGTGAGGCACTCTTTGCTGATGGTTATCTGAACAACCTCATCAATACCCAAGGGCCAATCAGTGTCAATTGCGCTTATGCATGTCAGGATATTACAGTCATCCTTACAGAGGTAGGTCCCAATAGTGGAGATGTTATCTCAGGTACGTTTTCCGGCATCATTACTGGTTTTGGCAGTGGTGCGGTGTTCGAATTTCCCGTTTCGGGAAGTTTCTCCGTGCTAAGGCCATAAGTATCCTGTGTTATTGATTGGCGGCTGATACCGCCAATCAATAACTGTATACGTTTGATTTTTTTGATTTTTTTTAAAAAAATCAAAAAAAGAAACCCTGCTTATTGGCGGCATCAGCCGCCAATAAGCATTTTGTACTGATTTTTAGTATTGAAACAGTCTGTCTTAGTTTAAAAATCTACAATTATCCTTGATGACGGAAGCAGCTATCATTCTGGGATGCCAACAGGAGCGGCCTGACTGCCAGCGGGAGCTGGTGATCAGGTCTTCGCCCATGCTCATGACCGTTGCACGCCGCTACGCAGCCGACGATCATGCAGCGCGTGACATCTTACAGGACGCTTTCATAGCTGTGTTACAGAACATCCGGCATTATCAGGCAACAGGCTCCTTCGAGGCCTGGCTGCGCCGCATTGTCGTAACTACAGCGCTCAAACGCATGAACAAGGCTGCCTTCAGGCGGGAGCAGAACGGTCTGCCTCAATTGCCCGACACCTTGATTGAACCCGCAGTGTACAGTCAGTTGGGGGCAGAGCAGCTGATGGCGCTCATCCAACGTCTACCGGATGGCTACCGCCAGATCTTCAACCTGTCGGTCATTGAGGGTTACTGCCACGAAGAAATTGCCGAGCTGCTGGGCATAAGCCCCGCCAGCTCGCGCTCCCAGCTGAGCCGCGCCAGAAGGCGGCTGCAGGAAATGATTTTACAACAAGAAAAAACCAGCTATGTCACAGGACCAGTTTGATGACTATATACGCCGACAAATTGCTGATCACAGCACTGTTTTCGATGCCGAGGGCATGTGGCAATCGGTACAGACCCGCCAAAAAACCAGACGGCCTCTTGTCTGGTGGGTGGCTGGCTGTTTGCTGCTGGCATTGGGGCTGGCTGCCTATGCCCTAACTGCAGGAGAGGAAAAAAAAGGCAAAGGCAAGCCCACTGAAGTATCTGATAAACAGTTAATTGCAGCCAAAACTGCTACGGTTTCACCTCAGCAGGTAACTGTAGCCACCTCTGAGCGGGCTGCGCGCGTAGCTGCTGTTCAATTCCGGGCTACTGCTCCGACTGCCGCCCGCAAACCCTCCTCATTGGTTGTTGCTGCAGACATGAACCCGCGGATCACCGCTCCCTCTGTCGGCAACCTACTTACTAACAGGCAGGCTGATTCTTTTTTACTGCTGCCTGCTACTGCCGATCATGAGCCCCTGGCAGAAGCAATCACGGAACCAAATGCAGTCGCCAAGAAACAGCTTAATACCGAACTGTTTCCGGCGGCTGAGTACCCGTCAGCTTCGGCATCTACTGCTCCGCTGGCTGATCCTCTTCCGGAAGCTGCGAACGAGCTGACAGCAGCCCCGGCAGCAGAGCAGCCCTACCGAAAACGTTCACCCAAGTGGTTCATAGGTATAGGGGGCAGTACCTACAATCCCTTGCGGAGCCTGAGCAGTAATGATCCAGAGAGCGAACTGCTGGCTGAGGCCATCCGCCGTACAGAAAAACCGCTGGAAGTCGTAGGTACTGAACTGCAGCTAGGCCGCTATCTTAGTCCTGGCTGGACGGTGCAGACGGGTATAGCTGCACACCAGCAAACAGAGCGTTTTGAGTGGACTTTTGAGCAGTTGGTCGTTGATACAGTCATTGGTATACAGTCAATCATCATTGATGCCAACGGTGATTCTACCGTTATCACAGGTCCTATTGCACGCTATCAGCAGTTGTCGCGCTTCAAGCGCACTTTCAACCGCTATACATTCATTGATATACCTTTGCTTACGGGTTATGAATTTGGTGAGGGAGCTCTCAAATTCAGCGTCACTGGCGGTGCTATTATCAACTTAGTAATGCAGGCATCGGGTGAACGGCTTTCGGCGCAGGAACAGCCCGTGGCACTGGGAGAAGCCACTGCATTTCGCATGCGCGCCGGCCTGTCATTTCAGGCAGGTATGGGTGGTAGCTGGGAGCTTCATCCGCGCTGGCGCTTGCATGCTCAGCTGGCCATGCGCTATTTCCCATGGACAATAACGCAGGCAGACAGTCAGCTGAGCCAACAGTACCAATGGTTGGGAGGACAGCTGAGTCTGCGCTATTTGCTATAATTGTTTGCTGCCGGAGGCAGCAAGCGAAGACAATACACAGACACCCTTTTGTTTTTTAAAAAACCAAAAGGGTGTCTGTCAAGCCTCCATTTCTGCCATTACCCAGTAGGCATCCAGCATGAAGCCTATGGACAGCAGCGCCAGCCCGGTGCCAAAAGTAGCAGCCACGACCCAGTCTATCCATTGCCAGCCGGTGAGATGCGCCAACAGAAGAAACAAAGCTGTCGTTACTGAGCAAATCACCAGCACCAGCAGCGATTTACCATGCCAGGGACGCTGCCACAGTGAACGAAGCCCTTGCCAGCCTATCAGCCACAACAGACTGTGGCCGCCGACACTCAGCCATATCACCGGCAGTGCATCTGCTGAGGCGAGGTAATGGCCCTGTTCATACCAGCGCACATAGCACTCATTGATCAGGTAGCCTGATGCCAGTAGTACCAGCAGACCCAACAATAGTTGGCCGGCAGGTCTGAGAGACTCGAGCCGATGGCGGAATAAAAGAGCAACGCCCAGTTCATCCGCCAACAGGCGGCTCAGGACGATGGTAAGTACCAGCTGAAGCAAGGCATGGTAGCCCAGCAGGAGGCTGCCTGTAAGCTGGCTGAAGCGCCACTGGATGAGTGCAATCAGCAGCGCAGGGATGATACTGAAGGGTAAGAGCATAGCAGAATACTGAACATATTACGGAATGGGTCTGCCGTGTTGTTATGTCAGGTAAAGGTCAGAATGAAATGCGAATTCTATGTTAAATACGTGCTAAATATTTGTCATTTATATAACCGAAAGCAATTTCAGCAGGTTTTGGGCCGGTGTAGAGACAGTGGCAGTGGTAACCGAGGTACTCATTGGCGGCTGTCGCCGCCAATGAGTACCTCGGGCTTATGTTTATTTTGCCGCCACGGGCGGTAAATTCAAAAAAGAAAGCCCTCTAAGGCCGCTATTATTCGAACTCGAACAAGGTGCCGGCGCGACCGGGCATGACAAGCCCCAGGTGCCGCCAGGTTTTTTCGGTAGCCTCACGACCACGGGGCGTACGCTGCAGGTAGCCTTCCATGATGAGGAAGGGTTCGTGTACCTCTTCAATTGTCCCGGACTCTTCTCCAACTGCAGTGGCGATGGTGGTGAGGCCAACAGGTCCTCCCTTGAACTTGTGGACAATAGTGCTCAGGATTTTGTTATCCATCTCATCGAGTCCCCCTTCATCCACGTTGAGGGCGTTGAGACCAAACTTAGCAATCTCGAGGTCAATGCTGCCATTCCCCTTTACCTGTGCAAAGTCGCGGATACGACGCAGCAGTGCGTTGGCAATGCGGGGTGTACCCCTGCTGCGGCGGGCAATCTCATAGGCTCCCTCCTCATTGATGGCTACATTGAGTATGCCTGCCGAGCGTTGGATGATGCGCATGAGCGTAGGCACATCATAATAATCGAGGTGGCAACTGATACCAAAGCGCTCCCGCATGGGTGCCGTCAGCAATCCTTGCCGCGTGGTAGCACCCACCAAGGTAAAAGGATTCAGCGTTATCTGAATACTGCGGGCATTGGGACCGCTGTCTATCAAAATATCGATGCGGTAGTCCTCCATAGCGGAATACAGATACTCCTCAACGACCGTATTAAGCCGGTGGATTTCGTCGATAAAGAGCACATCTCCGGTATCGAGTTTGGTGAGCAGTCCTGCCAGGTCACCAGGTTTTTCCAGTACAGGTCCGGAAGTCATCTTGAGATCGGCCCCCATCTCCCGGGCTACGATATGAGAAAGTGTAGTCTTCCCCAGCCCCGGAGGGCCGTGCAGCAGCACATGATCGAGCGGCTCGCCCCGCTGCCGGGCCGCCTGGATAAAGACGGTCAGATTTTCTACGATGCGCGGCTGGCCGGAGAACTCTTCGAGTCCTTTGGGGCGTAGGGCACGTTCGATCTGTTGATCCTCGCGCGGCATTTCGTCCTTATCTGCCGACAAATTTGGATTGCGCATGATGCTGATTCAGTGAGCGGGCTGACATTGTCAACCCATGATTTTTACCACTTACACGCTGTTAACAGGCTGACAGCTGAGCGGTTTACTGACTACAATCAGAAGAAATGATTACCTTTGTGCCGCTTCGTGAGCCGCTCAGCTGTCATTTTCTTGTAGGGCAGTTGGTCGAAGGCAGCGCTGTTATGTGCAAGCTTGCGCAGTAAAGTTAATATTATTCATCAAAATTTTCCTAACCATGAGTGGAACGAAAATAACCATTCAGGACGGCAACCTGATGGTGCCTGACAATCCTATCATCCCTTTTATCGAAGGAGACGGCACCGGGCCAGATATCTGGGCCGCTTCTGTACGCGTACTCGATGCTGCTGTGGAAAAGGCCTATGGCGGTACGCGCAAGATTGAATGGGCAGAAGTGCTGGCGGGCGAGAAAGCCTTCAACCAGACAGGTGAGTGGTTGCCACAGCGTACACTGGATCTGATTGAATCACATCTTGTTGCTATCAAAGGTCCCCTCACTACGCCTGTAGGCGGTGGTATTCGTTCGCTCAACGTAGCCTTGCGCCAACAACTTGATCTGTACGCCTGCGTCCGGCCCGTACAGTATTTCGCGGGTGTTCCCAGTCCTGTAAAGCAACCAGAGCTGGTGGACATGATCATTTTCCGCGAAAATACGGAAGACATTTATGCAGGTATAGAGTTTAAGTCAGGCACCGATGACGTTGCCAGCCTGCTGCATTTGCTCAAGGAGCATTTCCCGGATCGCTATAAGAAAATTCGTTTTCCGGAAACCACCGGACTAGGTATCAAGCCTGTCTCCCAGGAAGGTACTGCCCGGCTTGTACGCGCTGCCATTCAGTATGCCATCGACAATGACCGCAGCAGCGTTACGCTGGTACACAAGGGCAACATCATGAAATTTACGGAAGGTTCTTTCATGGATTGGGGCTATCAGGTAGCAGCGCAGGAGTTTGGTGCGCAGCCACTGGACGGCGGTCCGTGGCATGTCATCAAAACGGTCAATGGTAACGAGATTGTTGTTAAAGATGTTATTGCTGATGCCTTTTTGCAGCAAATCCTCACCCGCCCTGCTGAATACGATGTCATTGCTACCCTCAATCTCAATGGCGACTACATCAGTGATGCGCTTGCAGCTCAGGTAGGTGGTATTGGGATTGCTCCGGGTGCCAACATCAACTATGTCAGCGGCTGTGCTATTTTTGAAGCCACACACGGTACGGCACCCAAGTATGCCGGTCTCGACAAGGTTAACCCAAGCTCTGTCATCCTTTCTGGCGAGATGATGTTCCGCTACCTCGGCTGGAAGGAAGCGGCCGATCTCATCGTGAAGTCTGTCAACGCTGCCATTGGTAAGAAGCGTGTCACTTATGACTTCCACCGCCTGATGGAGGGCGCTACTTTGCTGAAGTGTTCTGAGTTTGGCGACGAGCTGATTGCCAATATGTAATTGAGTGCCTGTTTTTGGCTGCTGATACGGCCAAAAACAGGCGTATAAGAAGACTAGGCCGCAGGCTGGATTCATGAGAATCCAGCCTGCGGCCTAGTCTTCTTTAATTTCGAAAGAGACGATGGTATTCTGTACCCGCTGTTCAAAATAGCCTACGACCTGCTTGCCATTGGCGGCCACCAGTTCCGGGCTAACAAAGAAAGGGAATGATTCTACATGTTCCTCCTCCGTCTTGATGTATAACATACCCGGCAGGTCTCCTGTCGTTTCAAATTCAGCTCCGCTAAGGATACCCTGTATCTTATTGAGTTCAGCCAAATTCACCCCATCCATTTTCAATAGCGGCTTGCCATTGTATTTCACTTCCAACAGTGCATTTTCAACCAGACTCACATACTCGAAGGAAGCATATTTGCCCACGGCAGCTGCCATTTTACCGGGATCGAGATCCGGAAATTCCTCCAGGTTTAGCTGAAAACTTTCTTCAAACTGTCGCTCCGGGAACTCAATGGTGAGTACCATGAAAGGATAGCCAGCATCTTCAGCTGCTTTGATGAGGCCAAACTCCTTGATTGGATCCGCCGGAACATTTGCTGCCGCTTCGTTGCCCGTATTTGTCGTAGTATCAATCGTACCCTGGCTAGTCTCCGTACCCGCCCCGCCGGATTTGCAGGCAACCAAGAAAAAAAAGCTGCACAAAATGAGCATGCGCAACATCCCTGTTGTGTTCAACTTGTCCATATAATGTGATTTAATGATGAAATAGCAGTGCACAGGGAGCTTACTGGCTGCTAAAAGCAGCCAGTAAGCTCCCTGTGTATCCCTGTTTTTGGCGGCTGATGCCGCCAAAAACAGGGCGCGCATTAAACGTATTGAATTTTAACAAGAAAACGCCCTTACCAGTCCAGAAAATTCTGTCTGGCACGTCTTCCCATATTGTCCATTACATCAGTTCCCTGGATAAAATCACGCGAGTGTTCGCTGGGAGCAGACCGATAAAGCTGCAATTGCCACTGAGGGTTGTTGCGTTCGCCGATCACATCACTGTGCAGCAGAATGTAGTCATCTGCTGCGAGACTGGGATTGTAAAAAACAAACCGGACATTATTTTGATTGGTTTGTTTTACCTCATCGTAGCTCCAGATTTCATAGGGCGGAGCAGAAGGTTCATTTTCCTGTCGGACGATATCATTGGGTCGGCCGTATTTGAGGTATACATAGCCTCTGTCTGTTTCAAAGCCAAAGCGGAATCCCGAGTCGAATTGCTGGTCCACTGCCCGGGCCACCTCCATATATTTGTCATAGGCATCTTTGGGGTTGACCACATTTTCCTTGGACCAAAAGCTGAGCAGATAGATTTTTTGCGCGCGCAGGCTGTCATACCGGAGCATGAGGTTGACCACCTCCACATCTCGCTGAGGCAGGAGCGGTTGTATGGCCAGCAGGCTGTACTTAAGTTCGGCAGCATCCATATTGCTTACAAAAGATGCACCCATTTGCTCATCATTGACCTGTTTGTAGAGCACCTGCAGATCGTACTGAGGATTACTCCGCTGGAAGTCTGACTGTTTACTGCTCAGCAACTGACGATTACGGTCTTTGACTTCGATTGTGAGACGGTAGTTGCCACTGGGCAGATCGGTGATATCCATTATTTGTACAACCGGTACGACCGCCGCAGGTTCCTGACGTTTGTGCATGGTACGCACTACCTCTTTCTGTGGTCCGTTGAGCCGCTCAATGACAAAAGAGACAGCAAAAGGCTCAGCGATAATCTTATCGGCCTGATAGACTTCATGGTAGATTGCCAGTGAGTTGGCATTGCGTCCATAAAAATTATAAGGCAGCAGATCAAGATCGAGGCCGTTTTTGGTAAAAGGTCCTTCGGTCACTGCTTTTTCTATGGAAGCCAGCAGGCATATATCGGACTGCTGCAGACGATCTGTGGCGAAATCAACTTGTAGAGCAGACTTGTACAACAATTTATTCTCTGCCTGATTGGCATCGGTCATGAGAATCTCCATGACATAGTTGCCATTGGGCAGTGCATAGCGTTTGAGATCTCGAAAATTGAGTGCACTGCGGCTCTGGGGGCTGTTGAGGGTGAACTTATCGTACTGCACGATCCTGTCGCCGTCGCTGAATGTGATGACCACCTCTACAGCAGACACAAAGGTTGAATCGAGCTGAGGCAGGCGGGTGAGGCTTTTACCCCAAAAGAAAAAACCCACCTCTACATAAGGCTGGCCGGGACTATAGAAAAGGTGATGACTAATGCTGGCATCCAGCGCCTGCAATCGGCCAATACCTACAAAGACAAGACTCGCAATTAGCCAGAAAAAGGTGCGCATATCCGTATTGAATTTGGCCGGCATTGGCATACAAGTTTACGGCATCAGTCTGCCGAATTTGTTTGCTTGCCAAAAGTGAACATAAAGTCGTACTGGTTGATCTGCGTTTTGAGCACCAGTACGGTATCTTCCAGTTTGACGATTTCGTATTGAACGGTCATCGGATCCCCCAGTTGCGTAAGCTGGTTGCCATCCAATTCAAAGGCCTGTTGCTGCGGACTACCCGTCAGGTTGGTAGACAGGCTGCCATCGCGATTAAATTCATAATAGAGGGAGGACATTCTTTCGGTGGGTCGTCCATTGCTGATAGCCTCGCGCAGCAACCAGCGTC
>JAUMBM010000203.1:0-1761 GCA_032115735.1 Saprospiraceae bacterium | reverse complement strand
GCCTGGCCCATTGATGAAGGCGTGCATATCATTATCAGAAAGATCAAATACTTTGGTTCCCAGGCCCTCATCAAACTTCCAGTAAGCTACCAGATTGGCCGTAGACTTAGAGACCGTCAGGTCGCGCGTCAGAAAAATCTGGGTGCTCGTCAGGGGGGCGTTGTACAGGCGCACATCATCGATGCGGCCGTGGAAAAAGCCCGTCTGGTTGCGACGGCTGCCGATGGTAAACAGCGCATCCTCATTGGCGATGCTCGCCCTGGTAGAAGACACATAGCGACCGTCGATGTACAACAAGAGCGAGATACCATTATATGCAGCTGTCACCTGATGCCAGCCATTGGGATTGTCGGCAAATACGTGTGTCAGGCTGGTAGCTCCGCTACCCGCACCCACGCCCGCGACCACCCCCTTACCGCTGCCGGCGGGCGTGGTGTGCAGCCAGAAATTTTTGTTGAGATCGCTGCCCAAATCGATGATGCCATCGCTGTCGTAGCCATTGTCGATTTTCACCCAGGCCGAGACCGTCCACATATTGGTCGGTACCACCGGCAGGTGGGTCACGCAGATGTAGTCATTGACACCATCGAAGTGTAGTGAGCGCCCTACAGTAGGGGTGAGCTTGACGACTGCATTGGCCACCGGATTGCGACTAAACGTCTCCAGCTTACCCGTAACTATGCCATTGGGATTGACAAAGCCAACAGCCTTGCCACGCGCACCACTGCCAAACTGATTGCGGCCATAGACGCTGTACTCATAGAACTCCCCGGCCTGTACGTTGAAGTCGATAAACTGGGTAATATCTGACCCCAACTGAGCGAGAAAAGCTCCGTCGCGCAGCACCACATAGCCGCCCGTGGCTGCTGAACTCAGCGGATCGAAAGTCCAGCGGATGAGCACCCTGTCGGGAAAATCCCCTTGGCTCACCAAAACCGAAGGAGCCTGTGGCGGCAGCAGAAAGCGAGACCAAAAGCCATTCTGAGAGCTGTACGGTTGTGAAAACTGAAAGCCTATGAATGGCTGTGCAATGGTATAACTTGACCGGTTGCGAAAAGAAACTACGTTGGTTGCACTGCCATAATTAAAAAGCAGATCCCCCTGTGTAATAGGCAGATTAGCCGTCGGGTTACAGTCCGTCTCCTGCTGTGCATAAGCACCTGTGAGCGACATCACCAACAGCACAAGTATGCTTGCGTAATGATATATTATTTTATTCATGTCTCATTTGCAATTGATTAACGAATAACATCGCCGCGTACCAGACAGTCGTACTGCTGGCAGAGATCGTGCTGTATTCGCATATTTACAATAATAGCTTCTTCGGGAAGCGTACACCCTGACTCAAGCAAAGGGGTAGCCATGTGTACCTCAAAAAAACTAGCGCTGTGCATTTGAGATCAGCAGGTTTTCCAGTTTTACCATACGCTCCTGCATACTGTTGACTTCACTGCGCAAGCCTTGCTGTTGCTGTTGCATCTCCTGGTTACGCTGGCGCAAAGCAGCATTGTCAGCCTCCAGCTGTGCGACCCGGCGCGCCAGCTCCTGGGTAGCAGAAACGTTGAGGTTGTGAATTTTATCGTAGTCAACCGTGCGGAAGTCCGCTACCTTTTTGCCGTATACGAATACATTTGCTTTGTTGTCTTCAACGGGCCAGTTGGCGACAGTGAAGGTATGCTCATCGTTGACGGCTGAAACGCTAAACGCCTGTATATCCTCCCCTACAACAATGCGAACCTCATCGCCAACCGACAGTCCGTG
>JAUMBM010000202.1:0-4498 GCA_032115735.1 Saprospiraceae bacterium | reverse complement strand
GAAAGTAGACTCTCCGCTCGATATATTATCGCTGGCGCCCACCCTGGTAAAAACCTTATCAATCAAACCAATACGGGCAGACGATGCCGGAACGAAGCAGCCCATCTGCGCCATCAGACAGATGAGTGCCGTCTGCCGCAAGATAGCCGATTTGCCCGCCATATTGGGGCCCGTAATCATGAGTACCTGCTGGGCATCGCAATCGAGATATACATCATTGGGCACATAATTTTCGCCCAGCGAAAGCTGTTGCTCGATGACCGGATGCCGGCCATTGCGAATATCCAGCACGAGCGAATCGTCGATTTGCGGGCGACAGTAGTTATTTTTTCTGGCGACCGTTGCGAAAGAAAGCAGACAGTCGAGCCGGGCAATCAGCCCGGCATTGTGCTGTATAGGCTGAATAAAATCGGCCAGGCTGAGCACCAGTTGCTCAAACAACTGCGCCTCCAGCGCGAGAATTCGCTCTTCGGCATGCAGAATTTTGTCTTCCAGCTCCTTGAGTTCCTCTGTAATAAACCGCTCACCATTGGCCAGTGTCTGTTTGCGCACCCAGTGAGCCGGCGCCTGATCCCTGTATTTATTGGTAAGTTCGAGGTAGTAGCCAAAGACATTGTTGAATCCGATCTTCAGGCTGGCTATGCCGGTACGTTCGATTTCGCGCTGCTGTATACCTGCGAGTAATTCCCTTCCATTGTTGATGATACCGCGCAGCTCGTCGAGAGCAGGCGAGAAACCATCGGCAATAACACCCCCTTTGGTAAGATTGACGGGTGCCTCTTCCACCAGCTGCCTGCTGATGGTTTCCCGCAGACCCGGGCAGGGGTTAAGGGTTTCCGCTATTTTCGATAAATAGTCATTGCCGCTCTCTTTGAGTAGTTTTTGCATAGGCTCAACCGCCTCCAGCGAGCGGCGAAGCTGCACGACCTCCCGGGGATTGATTTTACCCAGCGGCACCTTAGAAATCAGCCGTTCCAGATCTCCTACCAGTCGAATCTGCCGCAGCAGTTCAAAGCTCACCTCTGACTGAGACACGAAATAGTCGACTACTGCAAGGCGCGATTCGATTTCGCGGCTGCTGCGCAGCGGGAGAACCACCCACTTGCGCATCAGGCGCGACCCCATGGGCGACACGGTCTGATCCAGAATTTTCAACAGAGAAGCGCCTGTCTCGTGGGTACTGCTGATCAGCTCCAGGTTGCGTATGGTAAAGCGGTCCAGCCATACGTGGCGCTCAGGCTGCAGTCGGCTGATAGCCGAGATATGCCGCAGGTTTCTGTTTTCTGTTGTCTCCAGATAGTGCAGTACCGCGCCGGCTGCCAGCTGCGCCAGCTCCATGTCTTCTATTCCGAAGCCCTTCAAGCTCTGGACTTCAAACTGGCTAAGAAGTTTTTCGCGCGCATAGTCCTTGGTATAGACCCACTCATCGAGTGTAAAGACGTAGAATTGGTCGCCATAGCGCTTTTCAAAATCCTTGCGCTTATCTTTGGCGAAGATGATCTCCGACGGATTGAAACTCTGCAGCAGCTTATCGATGTAGGGCCAGTCCCCTTCACAGACAAAAAACTCGCCTGTTGAAAGATCCAAAAACGCCATACCCAGCAATTCCTGCCGGCCGATGTACAAGCTAGCCAGATAGTTATTTTCTTTGTGATCCAGAAGCTTATCATCGACAGCCAGACCGGGCGTGACAATTTCGGTGACCCCGCGGCGTACAATTTTTTTCTGCGGAGAGGGTTTTTCCAGTTGTTCACAGATGGCCACCCTGAAGCCTGCCCGTACCAGTCGCGGCAGGTACATATCCAGTGCATGAAAGGGGAAGCCCGCCAGTTCGATATCATTTCCCCCATTGTTGCGGCTGGTCAGTACGATGCCCAGCACCCGGGAGGTAGTCACCGCATCGCTGCCGAAGGTCTCATAAAAATCGCCTACTCTGAACAGCAGCACAGCATCGGGATGCTTGGCTTTCACCTTAAAATACTGCTGCATCAGCGGGGTGATCTTCCCGCCGGCAGCAGCCTGTTCCCGCAGTGCCTCCTCTGCTTCACTCACTGATGGCTTAGCATGTTCCTTTGATCCTGACAAAATGCATCGTTTTTGACCTGTAAAACAAAATTAACAATCATTTTCCAGCCTGTGGGTGCTCAATTGCCGTGGTACTGCTCCCCGGCGGTAAGCGCAAAGGGCAGGTGATTGCCGGGCAGCGGCAAAAGGCAGGTAGCAAATTCGGTGAACGCACAGGGCGGATTAAATGAACGGTTGAAATCCAGACACAGTTTCGAAGCTGCTGCCGGCATAGGCGCGTATAAATAGCGCCCGGCAGGATAGGTCAGCTCCCCGCTTGTCTCATCGGTAAAAATGAGCAGCAGCTCCTTGCCTTCCTGTATGGCCCGCAGCTTATGCTGCTTGCCCTGCAGGGAAAAGACCAGGCTACCGGGCACCACCACCTGCACATCCATACCCAGTTTGTTTTGTACCACCAAGGTGTCGGGCCGCTCCGCCGGCTGCCAGGCCGCCTCTATCCGCCAGCCGGTATCCTCCGGGAAGTGTGGTATAGGCTGCATTCGAATCAGCGTAGGTATAGTCGTATCCCACAACCGGATGCCATGGCGATCTCCCCGCCGGATGACCGTCCATCTGAAGGCTCCGTTTTCCATGGTAGGCGACGATGCCCCGTGTCCCCAGTGTTCCTGCAGTACTTTGCGCCCACTGACCGTGGTAGCACCATCGCTGGGCAGACGTATACCGACACCCGTCTCATCGAGCCGGATCAGCCCTATGTAAGCTGGTGCCCCTTCCGGGAAGACTATTTTATTGGACGCATCACTGCCAAACGTATTGTCACCCGGTGACAGCCAGTAGAGGCCTACGAGTGCTATCCAGCCCATGGGCGACAGCAGCTCATCCATGCGCGCTTGACGCCAGAGCGCCTGTTGCTCCGGATAATCGGCCGGAATGGCACAACTTTGCTGTGCGCAGCTACTGAACGTCAGGCCCAGCGAAAAGAACAGACTACTGAAAAAATGTCGCATAAGATACCTGATTGCTCCCGCATCTCTCCTACGGGCGTACACCACAAATGTAGCATTTTCAGCAGCATCCACAAGGCAAATAGCGAAAATCCGCCGGCGAAGCCCGGCAGGGATTTCAAGAAAGTACAAAAATCCTGCAGTAAAATACCATTTTCGGCCGATAAAAAGAAAGAAATTGCAGAATATTCTGCTGAAGCGGTTTGGCCGCTGCGCGACAGCCCGGCAGCGGCCGGTGCGCCTGCGTTTCAGCGATACTAACCAAAGCAATGGGGTAAATACCCGTTTTATCCAAATACATCAGCGCATGCTGCTGCCTAACCAGTACATTGTCCATTTAGTGACGGTCATCTTGACAGCACTTCTGCTGGCCTCCTGCGAGGAGGAGCGGTCAACAGATACGCGCCCGCTGACCTATTGGTCCTCCAACAACAATGGAGAGATAGCCTTTTCGCGCCTGATGGTAGACCGCTGGAATGCGCAGCAGCCTGACCGGCAGGTCAGTTTTCAGCCGGTACCCGAGGGGCAGTCCAGCGAAGAGATCATTCTGGCAGCCGTTGTAGGCAAAACTACCCCTGACATCTATTCAAACATCTGGCAGGGGCTGGTAGAATTTTACAGCCGTTCGGGTATTCTGGTGGCCCTCGATACCCTTCCGGGCTTTACGGAATTTCTCAGCGCGCGCTGCGACAGCGCCACCATTGCCGAGATTACCTCTTCAGACGGGCACATCTACCAGATTCCGTGGAAGGTAAACCCCATCGTTACCATTTACAACCGGAAGGTATGGGCAGCCCTGGGTATTGACAGCCTGCCCATGACCTACAGTGCCTACCTCAAAGCTGCGGAGCAATTCAGTCAGGATACCGATGGCGACGGCTATGTTGACCAGTGGTTTGGCAACACCTCTGTCAAGCTCGCCTGGTACCAGCGTCTTTTCAATTTTTACACCCTCTACCTGGCTGCTTCCGGCGGCATGCCGCTTATAAAAGACAACAAAGCCAACTTTAACAATGCCTATGCGGTAGGCGTTTTTAGCTTTTTGCAGACACTCTACCAGCGCAACTACTTCTCCCGGCAGGTTGAATCTGCCGGACAGGACCTTTTTGTTGCCGGGCGCTATGCCTCCAAATGGACAGGCCCCTGGGAAATTGAATACCTCGAAAAATTCAAGCGCCCCGGTTTCGAGTACGGCTTTGCCCCCATCCCGGTGCCGGACGGCCACCAAGGGCCTGTGTATACCTATGGCGACCCCAAAAGCATTGTCATTTTCAACACCTGTAAGCACCCGCGCGAGGCTTTCGCCTTTATCCGCAGCATGCTCAGCGAAGAAGCTGACCTACGTTTTCTGGAGATGACCCGGCAGCTGCCGCGGCGGCAAAAGCTTGACCAGCTGCCCGCCTTTCGGGCATTTTTTGCCCAAAACCCCCACATGCAGCATTTTGCCGCCCAGGCGCGCCACCTTCGGG
>JAUMBM010000201.1:0-2561 GCA_032115735.1 Saprospiraceae bacterium | reverse complement strand
TCCCTCTGTTTTTCACCATAGTACTGTTAACCTCTCCTACCTGCAACAAAAATGAACCGGGTGGGCAGCCTCCTCTCGGGGTTGAAGCCCGTAAACAGTAAAGCATCGAGCGTGGGTATCATGCCTATCTGGCATGAGTGATGTGTGGCAACTTCCGCGCTGTTCTGTGCAGCGCGGAAGAAAAGCCTCTTGATTTTCAGAAATTAACACACTTGCTATTTGATAATCAGGAAAAAAGCATTACATTGCTTTTGGGTTGGCGATTTTTTTCTTTCAAAGCACCATTGCATCCAATGTTCTATCAAAAATACCTACCCCTTCCTGTTTTACGGCCCTATATCCATTGGTTCTACATATTGGAATATACCGGTGGTGATTCCGTTTTGGACGTACCCGGACTGGCAAATCCTTCCTGTGCGCTGGTTTTCAATTATGGTGACCGCTATCAGTTAAGCAATGTCCATTATACACAAGAACTACTACCGACAGCCTTTTTTTCAGGCGTTTCTACTGAGCCGTTTACAATCAGTCTCCGGGGGCGAGTTGGCAGTTTGGGCGTGATTTTCCGTGCCGCAGCCTTTCTCGATAGTTTTCGCCTGCCTCCCTTAGAGGAGCTGAACGACCAGCGGTTGAATGCGAGTGAATGGGCAGGCAGGGAGATGGACGATTTTTGCGCGCAATTGGCCGCTGCTGAAGGGGCTCATAAAAAAATAGACCTCGTCAATCAGTTTTTTATCAACTACTTTGGCCATCGGCAGCCAGCGATACAAACGGCTGACCAGCTTGCCAATCATATCCTTGAGCAGCGCGGATTGCTATCTATGGAGGCATTGACAGCCAGGTTCCACGTAAGTGCGCGCCACCTGCGCCGTCTATTCAAAGAGCGCGTAGGCGTCAGCCCCAAGTTTTATGCGCGCCTCAAGCGGTTTGGGTATACGCACTACTGCCTGCAGGCAGGGCAATTCAACTGGCGACACTTTGTGGGAGACCACGGCTACTACGACCAGGCGCATCTTATTCGAGATTTTAAGACCTTCTCGGGTCGCCCGCCTAAGTTACAATGGCGGCCTGATGAATTTAGCCATTGATTTTTTCACGTAAACTCAGCACGTATGCATCAGTTTGACAACCGGCAGATTATCATCGATTATCTGGAAGCATTCCGGACACTCCCCATCACCGAAGAAAAATTTGAACGTTTCATTTCCGAACGCGATCCTGAGCTTCGCAGGCATGTCGAAGTTTTTCAGGCGGGCGTACCGGGCTATGTTCTGGAGCCACATGATATCATTGCCGAAGGCAATAAAGTGGTTGTTCGCTTTACTTTTCACGGCAGGCATACCGGCGAGTTGATGGGATTTCCACCTTCTGGTAATGAACTGAACGTCAGCGGCATTATCATCTATGAACTTGATGGCGGCAAGATTATCCAGCACTGGATGGAATTTGATGTACCCAGTTTCATGCAGCAGATCGCCACTCCTGTACCTGCAGCACAAGTGATGGCCAACTAGTGCACCACCGTAGAGAAATTGTCTATATTGCGCAAAAATTAGTGCCGGCAGGTACTAATTTTTGCGCATTTTTTTGCACCCGTCTGTAGGCTACGAATATATTGCCAGCAGTCAATGAAGCGAAGGAATGGAGGAAGGCAACAAAAAAACTTTATCTGACAAGGAATTAACCATCGGCGATGTATTTACACCCCTCCGCTGGGCACTGTTTGCCATTGAGCAGATGGAGATTTTTGAAAAATGGATGCAGGGAGCCAGTGTTTTTGACCCGACCATGGGTGAAGGAAACCTCCTTGAAGCACTGGTTGTCAGAGGTATGCAGCGAGGTTACGCGATACACGACCTGCCGATTGACCGCCTTTTTGGCAACGAACTAAATACCCGCTACTACCGGCAGGCGCTCACAAAATTTCAGGATATCTATGGTTTGGACATGCGGTCCAATTTTTCAAACGAAGATATTTTACGCCTGAAAAGTCGCCCCTTCGACATCGTTTTTGGCAATCCCCCCTGGAAAAATTTTGTCGACTTACCGGAGACTTACCGGGAATCGCTCAAGGTATATTTTCACATGTATGAGTTGGCCGGCGATACGCGTCAACTGTTGCTGGGGGGCAGCAGAGTTGATATTGCAGCCCTCATCATCAGAGTAGCCATCAAAAATTTTCTTCGCCCGGGGGGAGAGGCCATCGTGTTTATTCCCTTATCGCTGCTCCTCAACGACGGAGCCAGCCGCTCTTTCCGTACCTATCGCATCGAAGACATCAACTATGCACCCAAACGTGTCTTTGACTTTAATGACGAGCTGGCCTTTGAAGGCGTAGCCACCCGCTACGGCTTGGTGCATTTTGTACGCGATGAAGAGGCCGTATTCCCTATTCCATATACACGAACAGAACAGGGGCAATGGCTCAACTTTTCTGCCCGACCAGCCTTTCGGACAACGGATCCTCTGACCGTGCTGGCTCCGGACGAACAACCGGACTGGCATCAGCTTAAGCCAATCCGGCTCCCGCCCAGCGCCCGGCCCCGACAAGGCATCAATAC
>JAUMBM010000200.1:0-4131 GCA_032115735.1 Saprospiraceae bacterium | reverse complement strand
TCTCGGCAATGAAAGATATACGCTGAAAGTAGCTACTGTCGCCTACCACCGGAGGGAGGCCATAGGAGCTAAATACACTGGCGATATACTCAGCAGCTTTTCGCTGTCCGGGCGTACCTGTTTCACGCCCTTCAAACTCTTCAGAGGCAATTTGGGTGAGATGGCGCTCCAGTTCGACGGACGTAATTGTAGATGCCAGCGTGCGGGCAACATCTGTATCGACCGGGCGGGCCAGCTGCGCAAAGTTTGTCTGCACAAACAGCAGGGATAGTATAAAGGCTGAAAAAATCTTCATGATGATGCTGTGATTAAATAAGGAAGATAAAAAGGGATTAGCCGCAGGAAATTTTGTCTACGCGCTTGCCATGGCGTCCGCCCTCGAAGGGGGTATCGAGAAAATTTGCAGTCATTGTCAGGGCGGTCTCTATACTCACAAAGCGTGCAGGTATAGCCAGTATATTGGCATCATTGTGTTGCCGTGCCAGTGTCGCCAGTTCCGCTGTCCAGCAGAGCGCAGCCCTGATGGCCTGATATTTATTAACCGTCATGGCCACCCCGTTGCCACTGCCACACAAGACAATTCCCAGTTGGGCATCACCATCGCTGACAGCTCGTGCGACGGGGTGAGCAAAATCAGGGTAGTCAACCGATGCCGCGCTATGAGTTCCGAAGTCAAGCACTTCGATGCCTCTTTCCGTTAGCAGCTGTACGATGCTGGCTTTGTAGTCAAAGCCGGCATGATCACATCCGATCGCAACTTTCATACTACTAAATTATTGGAGGAGCGCTTTTGGGTGGCCAAAGCCGCCCAAAAGCGCTCGTTTTGGATTTTTTTGCCGCCACAGAGTGGCAAAAAATACCTTATTCCGCCGGCGGAGCCGCCTCAGGAGCAGGTCTTTCATCAAGATAGCCTTTGAAAAGCTGTTGGAGCTCTTCGGCAAACTTATCATCTTTTGCCTTGGTGGCTTCAATGAAAAGTGCGTTGGCCATTTGTCGGCTGATACCTGCTTCCCGTTCGAAGCTGGCCGTGAAAATATTTGTAGATACAGAAGCGTAATAGTTGAGTTGCTGTGACAATTCCTCTGCCAGAATCTTCATGTGCGGTTTAGCTTTCTCGTAGGCATCCGCAGAGAAATATACCGTCAGCATATACATTGTTCTGTAATCGTAGGGGAAGTTCATGTGCGGGAATGCCTCAAAGTACTTATCTGCCAGCTTGACGGCCTTATCTTTTTGGCCGGTAGCAATGAGCTGCAGGGCAGCCCGGCGGATGACCAGTTGCATACTCTGCACACTTGGACCGTAGCTGCTGTTGGCATAGGTATCTACTTTGTCAAAATTACCCCAGGCCCACTTGTTCATGACGATGTCGTAGGTCTTCTCGCCATCGACACGACCGCTGCCCAGAATACCATACTCCGCCTGACTAGGCCGTCTTACAGGTGTAAAACGAAGCCCCAGGCCCTCGAGTCGCATATAATCATCCATACCAAACAGCTTTTCCGGCCGGCAGGTAACTGCAAAGTAGATAGGACGCTCCCAGAGGTTACTGGCGATGATATCCAGCACAGCAATGTCATCCTTCAACAGTTGTGTTTCATTGACCTTGACGGGTATTCTGTCCACAATCTCAGCCGTATCTGCATCGCTGACGAGCCCGGCCAGTATGGCCTGTTCGCGATTAACAGGCAAGTACACATTTTTTGTGGTATAGTGGCTTTCCAGTGTACGGCCACTGCCTGCCTGTATGGGATGATCCTCGCCTATGTAGCGCATAAAATCCTGCAAGCTTTGTTCCTGATCGGCACCCGACGGATTGTAGTAAAAAACCTGATTACGCGCCTTACCCAGCAATGCTGAAGAAGGGATAGACATCTTGATGGCGGGCGAATCGTTGACTTTCCGGCGAAGAAGATCGATATACCAATCAACAGCAATCAGGCTCAGGTTGACTACCCGCACATCTGTACGGATACCCTCAACTTCCTGCGCATACCAAAGCGGATAGGTATCGTTGTCGCCATAGGTGAAAATAATCGCATTGGGAGCGCAAGACTCCAGGAAGTTGCGCGCATAATCACGGGCACCGCTTTGCTGTGAGCGGTCATGATCATCATAATTCTGTGTGCCCATGAGCACGGGAGCAATCAGCACCAGTGCCGTTGCCAGCACAGCAGCGCCCAGCTGGCTGCTTTTGGACTTCAACAAACCGCCCAGTAGGGAGAAAAGGGAGAGTACACCCATGCCCAGCCAGATGCAGTAAGTGAAAATAGAACCAGCGAGTACATAGTCCCGCTCACGTGGCTCGTTGGGCGGCTGATTGGTATAAATGATGATACCAACGCCTGTGATGATGAACAGTGCCAGCAGACCGAGGAAATCTTTGCTGTTGCGCTGGTAGTGAAAAAGCATTCCCAGCAAGCCAAATAAGAATGGCAATGCGTAGTATACGTTACGTGCCGGACTCTCGCGCTGTGATTTGGGGAGCAGATCCAGCTCACCCAGTCTCATCTCATCCAGCGGCTGGATACCTGTAATCCAGTGGCCGGCAGACTTATCCCAGGGCGCAAATCCCTGCTGTCCATTTTGTCTGCCTGAGAAATTCCACATGAAATAACGCCAGTACATCCAGCCCAGCTGATAGTTGACCAGAAAGCCTACATTGTCGGCAGCATTGGGGCGACCCACGGGCAGGCGGCTGTTGGGATCAAGCCCCATCCACTGCATGTAGAGGGACGGGCGACCCATGGTGTTGTCGCTCATACGCGGCAGCAACACTTTATCGCGATTATCATACTCGACGGAAATCTTGTAGTCCGTGATCTCGTAGCGGTCGCCAACGCGTCCGTAGCGGTCCTCGACCGTTGTATTGGTAGGCTCTGCATTGAACTGCGGGCCGCGCAACAGTGGCCGATCACCGTACTGCTCCCGGTTGATGTAGGGCATAAGGCGCAGCGGATCATTGGGGCGGTTCATATTGACCGGGGGATCTGTGTTGGCGCGAATAATCACTACACCCGCTGTTGTGTAAGAAATCACCATCAGGGCAGCTCCCATGACAATATGCTGAAGAACTGCGCTTTTTTTCTGGTGTGCATACCGGAAGCCGAGGTACAGAAGACCACCGATAATCAGCAGGGTGGGGATGATACCTGTATCAAAGGGCAGGCCGAAGGTGTTGACCATCAGCAGGTCGAAAGTAGCCCACAGTTGTGGTATACCTACAATAATAAGCTTTTGGGTTGCGGCTATGAATATGACACCTACCAGCGCGGCCAGCCCGGCTCCTATGACCGTGTGCTTCTTATATTTTTTGAAATAATAGAAAAGTGCCAGTGCGGGAAAGGTCAGCAAGCTGAGCAAGTGAACCCCAATGGAGAGGCCGGCCGCATAAACAGCAAAAAGCATCCAGCGGTCAGCTTTGGGGGTATCGGGCAGCACATACCACTTGATCATGGCCCAAATGGTGAGTGCCGTGAAAAAAGTAGACATGGCATATACCTCGCCCTCAACGGCAGAGAACCAGATAGAGGTTGCGAAAGCAGAGGCCAGGCCACCCGCCAGCCCTGCGCCTGCGAGTGCAATATCCTGTCCTATATCCGTATCCTGTTCGCGGCCAACCAGTGCTAGTTTACCCAGCATGATGGTAATCCAGGCAACGAAGGCGGCTGACATAGCCGTGCTAAGTCCGGACATAAGGTTGACAGCAAAAGCAATATTTTCAGGATTATCGCCAAACAATTCAGCGACCCAGGTAAACATACGGCCGATCAGCAAAAATAAGGGTGCTCCCGGCGGGTGAACGACTTGCAGCTTGTAGGCACCCAGGATAAATTCCCCACAGTCCCACAGGCTCCCCGTGCGTTCAGCAGTCATGTAAAAAACAGTAGCCGTAATGGCAAAAACCAGCCATCCCGTGAGCTGATGCAATCTTTTGGTGGATCCCATGTAATTGAACGATTTTAATCGAGCTTACAACCGGCAGCATATAGCCGTATGCGAGTACACAACAGCAGGCCGGTTTCCTTCTTGATAAGAAAGTACAAAGCTAAAAAAAATTGTCACCAACATGGGTTTTACCAAACAATAACATCGGCTTAGGGACATAAAAATGGGTGCCAACAGCTTGTT
>JAUMBM010000199.1:0-3826 GCA_032115735.1 Saprospiraceae bacterium | reverse complement strand
GCTGTCGTCGGTTGGGCGGTTCACAGCGTTGCTCCCTGGTACGGACTGGCTCTGTTGTCATTGGCCATCGCCTGGGCTGTGGGCCTCAAACCAGTGCCTTCGCTGATCTGGGCAGCCATAGGCGGGGGTGTTTTATGGGGGCTGAGTGCTGCGTGGATGAATCACCTGAATGAGGGTATACTGTCGGCCCGGGTAGGCGAACTCATGGGAGGGATGAGTGGCAGCATGTTGGTGGTAGTCACTGCACTGCTGGGCGCTTTGCTGGCCGGACTGGGTGGTTGGCTGGGGGGATTATTGCGGGAAGGCTGAGCACTATGCTGCCTGCTGCCCTGCCGGGCAGGCTTGGTTTTGGCGGCACAGGCCGCCAGAAATCAAGGTTATTGCTGAAACAATGAACGCCATTTCATTTTTAAAACACCCAAAACTGCCTCTTTGACAATTCCTTTCGACATCTTGGATGAGCCCTCAATGCGGTCGCTGAAGGTAATCGGAACCTCTACAATGCTGAAGCCCAACTGACGGGCTGTATACTTCATCTCGATCTGGAAAGCATAGCCGATGAAGCGTATGGCATCCAGATCCATGGTCTCCAGTACCCGCCGGCGGTAGCACACAAAGCCTGCTGTGGGGTCTTTCACAGGCATGCCGGTAATGACACGTACGTAAAGGGAAGCGCCGTATGACAAGAGAATCCTGTCCATAGGCCAGTTTTCGAGCTTGCCTCCGCGGACGTAGCGGGAGCCCACCGCCAGATCTGCACCCTGGTGTGCACAAGCCTCGTAGAGGCGCACCAAATCAGCAGGGGGGTGGCTAAAGTCGGCATCCATTTCAAAAAAATACTGATAGTGGCGGGCAAGACCCCAGCGAAAGCCGGCGATGTAAGCCGTGCCAAGCCCAAGTTTGCCTTTTCGCTCGATGAGAAATAGCTGGTCGGGAAAGAGAAGCTGTTGCTCCTTAATGAGCGCAGCCGTACCGTCCGGAGAGCCGTCATCAACGATCAGAACGTGAAAGGGGTGCGGGAGGCCGAACACTGTTTCGATCATGCGAACAATATTCTCCCGCTCATTGAAGGTAGGTATGATTACCAGGCAGTCACTCACTGTTTAGCCCATAGACATTTAACGATCGCCAAAGATAGCTGTATTTTTTTCTTTGAAGGGCAATTTTTGTAAATAATTCGCAGCCTGTGCCATGATCTGCTCCGCACGCTCATACAACCCCCAATCCCGCAGCCGAAGGGCCGAAGCCACCCCCTCGTAAGCCGGCATGTCCGAAAAGCTTTAAAAAGTTCCCACTTTTTGACACCAGCCAATGCCGCCGTCTGGGCAGCCCCAAAACCTGTCAAAGCTTCGCTGAAGTGGCAGTAAGCAGGTGAAAGCCAAAAATATGCGCGTTGGAGGCTGTTTTGGGTGGCTGTGGGGGCTGCGAGGGCTGGCGTCAGGTGGGTAAAGGAATGGGCTGAACATAAAAAAAACACAGAATTGTAAAAAAAGTGTCTAAAAGTGGTAATAAGTGTCGCAGAAAACTCATACATTTGAATTGAAATACAAATAACCGATGATCAAGCAACTGTTGGGCGAGTACGATGTACGGCTGGACCCCAAAGGGAGGTTCCGCTTGCCTAGCGGTATGTTGTCACAGTTGGGAGATTGGCAGAAGGGTACATTCATCATCAATCGGGGCTTCGAGAAGTGTCTGGTGCTCTATCCGGAGCCTGTCTGGGAGCAGATTTCTGCTGAAGTTGAGCAGCTAAATCTGTACAACAAGCAGAACCGGGATTTTGCCCGCTATTTTTTTCGGGGAGCTCAGGAGGTGACGCTGGATACAGCTGATCGTATTCTGCTTCCAAAGCGACTGGCCGAGTACGCAGGTATTGATAAAGATATCATCCTGACGGGCTACGGTAAGCGGATCGAAATCTGGGCGCTGGAAGAGTACGAACGCATGCTGTCGGAGGAACCACCCGATTTCTCAGATTTGGCCAACGAAGTGCTTGGTAAGCTGGGTAAATCCAAGGAGGAAGACTGATGAACTATCATATACCTGTCATGGCTGCGGCCTGTATCGATTTTCTCAACATTCAACCAGAAGGTACGTATGTTGACGTTACGCTCGGTGGTGGCGGTCATAGTCGGTTGATATTGGAAAAGCTTGGCGCCAAAGGGCGCCTGGTGGTTTTTGATCAGGATGAAGATGCGGCACAGAATGTGCCGGCGGATGAACGGGTACTTTTTGCGCCCGCCAATTTTCGCCACCTGAAGCGCTACCTGCGGTTGTTTGGCATACGCAGTATAGATGGTCTGCTGGCGGATCTGGGTGTCTCCTCGCATCAGTTTGATGAAGGGGAGCGTGGCTTTTCGTATCGGTTTGATGCTCCCCTGGATATGCGCATGGATCAGTCGCAGGAGCTGACGGCCGCCGGGGTTCTCGCAAACAGGGATGCTGCTGCTCTGCAGCGTATGTTCAGTGACTACGGCGAACTCAGAAACGCCCGTACACTGGCATTGCAGCTGACAGCGCAGCAAAAAGCTCGTCCGATAGCTACCATTGGTGACCTGCTCGCAGCCATCGAACCGGTGATTAAGGGGCCACGGCAACGCTATCTGGCACAGGTTTTTCAGGCACTGCGCATCGAAGTCAATGATGAGATGGGTGCTCTGACAGATATGCTGGTTCAGGCTACCGAAGTGCTTGCAGCGGAAGGTCGCCTGGTGGTACTTTCCTACCACTCACTGGAAGATCGGCTGGTCAAAAATGTCATGAAAACAGGAAATGCAGCGGGTGTCCTGCAGCAGGATTTTTTTGGTAATACGTACAGACCGTACGAGCTGATCACCAAAAAACCTTTGTTGCCTGATGCGCCGGAGATTAAAATGAATCCTCGTGCCCATAGCGCCAAGCTGCGTGTCGCTGAGCGACGTGCGCCTGCATAGGTCTGGTGGATGCATGTGTTGTTAGTTAGTATGAAAGATATGGGCCTGATCATCCGCTCGGTATTGAAGTGGTTATTGAGATGACGTAGCCGGGAATGATTTGTCAGCTATTTGAGAAGATTACACAAATGAACTAAGAAGCTCCTCCCGTTACCCCCTTGTTGAAAAAAATGATTGGTTAATATCCTTATACCTGTATGAGAACGAGCGCCTTATTGCATACGGTCAGCAAGTTTGAATTGAGTGCCTGGCTTGTCAAAAACCTGACGATGATCGGTTTTCTGGCAGTACTCGCCATTCTTTACATTGCCAATGCACACCAGGCAGAAAGCAATGTGCGGAAAATTCAGGTGATGCAGCGGGAGGTTCAGGATCTCCGCTGGTCCTACATGTCTCTTCAGTCTGAGAATATGTTCAATAGCCTGCGCTCCGAAGTTGTCAATAAAGTCAGGGAGGACGGGCTGCAGCTGCAGCGCGGAACTCCCCTGAAAATTGTAGTGGGTAACAACGACAGTAAGTAAGATGGATATCAAAAATGAAGTTCTTTACCGGGCCTATATATTGCTGTTCGCTGGCTTTGTGCCAGTAGCAGCACTGCTGGTATACAGAACTTTTGAGATTGCCATCACAGAAGGAGATCGCTGGCGTTCGGAGGGCGAGCGCGTATGGCTCAAGCAACGTGTGATTGAGCCTGAGCGGGGAAGTATTCTGGCGGCCGATGGTAGCTTGCTGGCTACTTCGGTACCCTATTTTGATTTGTACTTCGATCCCTACGCTCCCGCAGATGAGGATTATTTCGGCAATCTCGATACGCTGGCGCATTGTATGGCCACGCAGGTGAGCAAGGCGTACACGCCCGGAGCCTATGCAGCCTACCTGCGCAGGCTGCGCAA
>JAUMBM010000198.1:0-2951 GCA_032115735.1 Saprospiraceae bacterium | reverse complement strand
GAATCGGCCACCCGCCACCCGCTGCAGTCGCTGGCCGACTGGATGACCATACTGGAGCACCAGCCGCGGCAGCGGCCCAAGGTGGTGCTCAGCTGGGCGCCGCACCCGCGGGCGCTGCCCCAGGCGGTGCCCAATTCCTTTGCGGAATGGATGCAGGTGGCCGACGTAGATTTTTACATCACCCACCCGCCCGGCTACGAACTGGATCCGCAGTTTACGGGCCACACGCCCGTACTCTACGATCAGCGGGAGGCTTTTGCGGAAGCGGATTTTATTTATGCCAAAAACTGGTCACCGCTGACCCCCTATGGGCAGGTGGTCAATCAGGATCCCGACTGGATGATCAGTGCAGATAAGATGGCAGGCACGCGCAACGCTAAATTTATGCATTGCCTGCCCGTCAGGCGCAATGTGGTGGTGAGCGATGCGGTGCTGGACGGGGGCAATTCCGTAGTACTGCAGCAGGCACACAACCGTGTATTTGCGGCCCAGGCCGTGTTGCGGCGCATGCTGCTGGCCGCAGGGCGCTGAGAAAAACTGTATTTAACGGAAAACGGGCAGTCAGCCTCGGTTTTTTTCACCCACAACTACCCCTGCAGTGAAAAAAGCGCGGCAAAAGAACCATTTTTGCAGCCGCAAAGCGCTTGCAACCAAGGCGGCCAACATTTGTTGTATTGGTAGCCACGCGATGCGAGGGACGCTGGCCGTTTTCCGTTCAATCACGTATTCTCAGATATTACTATGCTGATACATCGTTTTAAGTCCAAAATACACCGGGCTGTAGTGACCGAAGCCAACCTCAACTACGTCGGCAGTATTACCATCGACGAAGATCTTATCGATGCTGCCAATCTCGTTGAGGGGGAAAAGGTGCAGATCGTCAACAACAACAATGGCGAGCGATTTGAGACTTATGTCATAAAAGGTGCGCGCGGGTCTGGTATCATCTGCCTGAATGGCGCAGCGGCGCGGCGTGTGCAGGTAGGCGATATCATCATCATCATCGCTTACGGTATCATGACTGTGGAAGAGGCCAAAAATTTTGAGCCTACGGTTGTCTTTCCCGACGAGAATAATCTGCTGATTCGCTGACGGGTTCAAAAATGTGTATTACCTTTGCAACAAATATGCGACTTATGGAAACGACAAGCAAAAGCTCCAAGAGCATGGACTGGATTCTGTTCCTGCTCTCACTCATAGTTACCATTCTGCTGCTCATTTTTGTTACCGAATGGTTTTGGGTGAGTCTGCCTTTCCTCATCACCTATTTGGTGAAAGCGCTGGATAGCATGTAAGACAGCCTGGCAGCACAAAAAAGAAGGCGTCCGGGGAAGTATTCCTCCGGACGCCTTCTTTTTTTATGATGCTTACTTGCCGCCGCCGAAGCGATAGCCGATGCCTAGTTTGCCTTGCAGCATGGTATTCGGCCAATTAACAGATTGTTGATTGCCTTCGCCCACGTAGGTAGGATCTCCTATTATAGAACGCCCCAAGCCCAAGCCAATATCAAATACAAGGCCTTTGGCCGCCACGACTTTATAGCCAGCACCAAAACCAATACTGGTGCGATTCCATCTAACATCGGCGTTGCCACTCTGAGGAGTTGAATCGTATGTCCGATTGACATTGCGCAGGAACAAATCTGCGTAAAATCCATCTGCTCCCCTTTTGGGGTTAAAATAGTATTTACCAACCGCATTGATAGAAAAAGCCTTGAGCGTCGGATCAAAAGAGTCGTCTTCCTCACCAAAAAGATTTGAAAAAGGACTTGATAATTTGGTAGAACCATACCCCAGCTTAGCCTCAATACTGATATTCTCGGAAACAACGAAATCGGCACCCAAACCCACATCTGCTGCGAGTAGAATCACAGGATTAATGGTCACATCCACCTGTGCAGCCAGTCGGTTGTTGAATCCCAGCAGCGCAAAGAAGAGGAGCAGCGCAAACAATTTTAGTGTCTTCATAAAGCAGAATTGTTTTGTTGGGACAAAGATGTGGTATTTACCGATCAGTTGCGAACAGATTAACGAACAATAACACTAGCCAATTTTTCTTAACATTTTCTTAGACGAGTCTTTTTTGCCGCCCGCCTCCGGGAAATCTCCGCGCACTTATTTGTTATTTTGCACAGGGTTTCTGGTTTGCAGGCTATTACAGGTCACGCTTTGGCGGCTGCAGCCGCCAAAGCGTGACCGGCGTGACCCGTTTTTTGATTTTTAAAAAACCACACTCAGCTCTTTATTTCGCTGCCATGGGCAGCAAAATATCGTTGGCTGCGCTTTCAGCCCGGCCTCTAGGCGGGAAAAAACCAATCGCACATGTTGTACCAAATCAATACACGTATCTGGATCCGCCAATTTGGCGAACAGGCCTCTTTTGCGTCGATACCCGACAGTTACTGGCAGCAACTGGCCGATACAGGGATCCGGTGGGTGTGGCTGATGGGTATCTGGCAGACCGTCGATGAAGCTGTACACCGATACGCGCTGGCGGAGGAACTGCAGCGGGAGTATCAGGCCGCTTTGCCCGACTGGACGCACAGCGACCTTATTGGGTCGCCCTATGCTATCGACAGCTATACGCCTGCGGCGTCCCTGGGCGACTGGCAATCCCTGGCCGGCCTGCGGGCACAACTGCACCGCCATGGGATGCGACTGGTCCTCGACTTCGTTCCCAACCATTTTCATGCCGAAAGCCGGCTCCTGCTCACGCAGCCTGAGATTTTCCTCGAGGGTACGCACGAGCTGGCCGCGCGCGACACGCATACTTTCTACGAGCCCCCGGGGCTGCCGGGGCGATTTTTTGCCCACGGCAAAGACCCTCACTATGCCGCCTGGCAGGATACCGTTCAGGTCAACTATGCGCGGGAGGCTGCCCACACTTTTATGCAGCAGCAACTGCTGCAACTGGCTGGCTGTTGCGACGGACTGCGCTGTGACATGGCTATG
>JAUMBM010000197.1:0-2013 GCA_032115735.1 Saprospiraceae bacterium | reverse complement strand
CCGCCACCTGCTCGAGGGCCTGCTCCAGCCGCTGCCGCAAAAAGCGGCTCAAAAAAATGGGGCCTTCCTCCCTGTCGAGTGGCTGTATGTCGGTCAGCAAGTCCGGCTGCGCCGCCAGGGCGGCCGCAAGGCGGCGCGTGATGATCTGCTCGTAAAATCCTTCCTGCATGGGTTCTCTGTTGGTTGGGTAGCGGCTGAGTTTTTGTCGCGGCAATGATGACCGCCAACACGCTCTAAAAATAAATATTCGCAGCGGAATAAAAAAACCTTTTTCAGACTAACCAAACGCGTCTGTGCGGCAATAAGTAAATGACAACAGCAACGCAGCAGACCCGCTGGTTGCGGTCGTAAACATGTGTTCATAAAAACAATAGGTATGCTCAAAATCTTACAAAACACAACGAACTACGTAGTTCTCTGTTGTCTGCTGGCCATTATTACACCCGCCCGCCTGAGCGCACAGTCCGATGAAGCAGGCTCGGCCGACAGCCAAAATACGCCGCTGACAGCCGAACAAAGCCGCTTCTTGCAAAATTTTGCGCGTGAGCGCGCACTTGCCTACCAACTGGAGCGCGACTCGGCTATACGACTGGCTGTACAGAATGGATTACCCGTACACGGAAAAGCAGGCGATGGTAGCTTTTCGCTGCAGGGGTTTGATGGCTCGGGCCAGTTGCGCTACTATGCTTCCGACAATGCCATGTCAGCTGCCGTATTGGGAAGCAACCGGCTGAACCAGGGTGGAGATCTGGGACCCGCTGTCACAGGTGCCGGATTCATCCTCGGCATGTGGGAAGTAGGGCGGCCGCGGCTCTCACATGTAGAATTCGGCGGGCGGGTTGTACAATACGACAATTCAACCGAAGACATGGACAATCACGCCAGCCATGTGGGTGGCACCATGATCGCTGCCGGCCAAAATAGCGACGCCAGAGGTATGGCTTACCAGGCTAATCTGCGCGCTTACGATGCCAACAATGATATGTCAGAGATGGCCAGTGCAGCGCAAGCATACAACCTGCGTGTTTCCAATCATTCGTATGGCCTCATCTGTGGCTGGCGATTCAATCAGGAAGAAAATACCTGGTACTGGTGGGGAAACACCAATATAAGCCAAACGACAGATTTCAAATTTGGTCTCTACGACAACGATGCCCGTGACATTGATCAGATCACCTACAACGCTCCTTTCTACTTACCTGTTTTTGCGGCTGGCAATGATCGCGATGACACAGGTCCTCCCCCCGGCACCCAACATCGGGTTCTCAACTCCGCCAATCAGTGGGTTCTCAGCAGTGCCACCCGCTCGAGAGACGGGGATAGCCAGGGGTACGACTGTCTGCCTCCGTCGGCTACTGCCAAAAATGCCTTGGTCGTAGGGGCTGTGGAAGCTGAAACTGATGGCGATTTATTGATTTCCTCCATGTCCGACTTTAGCTCCTGGGGGCCTACCGATGACGGCCGCATCAAGCCGGACGTGGTGAGCCGGGGTGTGGACGTATTCTCTGCCGGCAGTCAAAGCAATACGCACTATTACAACAATCAGGGAACATCCATGGCAGCACCTTCTGTTGCCGGCTCGCTTGCCTTGCTTCTCCAGCACTACAATAATACCAATCCGGGGTTCAGCATCCGGGCCTCAGCACTGAAGGCGCTGGTTATCCATACAGCCAGTGACGGTGATGGTCCCGACTACCAGTCAGGCTGGGGACTGGTCAATATTTATAAAGCGGCAGAGCATATCAGCAGGCACCTGACATCGGAAAGTACCGACCGCCTGATTTCCCGCGATTCGCTGACCAACGGTAGTCAGCGCGATCGCTTGTACTATCACGATGGCATCAGACCCTTTGTAGCTACGCTGGTGTGGACAGATCCAGCCGGGCCCCTGTCTGCCAATACACTCAATCCTACTACCTCCAGACTTGTTCATGACCTGGATATGCGCCTCATCAGCGAAGCCACAGGTACTACCTACAGGCCCTGGGTGCTCAATCCTGCTATCCGCAGTGC
>JAUMBM010000196.1:0-8118 GCA_032115735.1 Saprospiraceae bacterium | reverse complement strand
TGCGCTGCGCGCAAAATTTCCCCCATTTTTGCCGCAGGCAAAAATGCACCTATTTCTTTTTTTGCTTCTCCGCCTCCTTGAGAAAAGCCGGCAGATCAAGCGTGTCCATGCCCGCAGCGGCGCGCGGACTTTCCGGCAGCAGCAACTGGCTTTTTTGTTCCCACTCTTCCAGCATCTGCATGCCTTTTTCCTCAAAGACACCATTCTGGATGTCGACTGAGTTCATGAAGTTGGACGACAGTTCCATGAAGCGCTCCATCTCGCCAACCTTGTTGGCTACGTCCTCGGCAATCTGCTCCATCGCCATGTCAAACATGGCCCGCTGATCCGGGTCGCCGGAGATAATGCTCATGGCCGACTTCATGGCTGAGTGCGAAGCACGGATGGCCTTTCTTTCTTGTTCCTTAAGGCTCACCTGATCGCGGGTATCTTCGAGCAGAATCTCCGCATTGTCGTGCATGCGATTGAGTACGCGGTTGAGTACGTCAATTTTCTGCAGCAGCACCTGGTATTTCTCGTTGCTCTCCTGCAGGCGGGCAGCTTTGCGGCTGGCCAGTATAAACGGCTGCTCTGCACTCTGCTTGCGGGCCGCCGCGGCAATTTTTAGCTGATTATCGATCTCCTTGGCATTGTCGCTGATAAGTGTCTGCAGACGGCGCGACTGCCCGCGCAGCTTGCCGATCTGCTCGCGCATGCTGATGATATTTTTCTGCAGGCTGTCGACATAGCTTTTGAGAATTCCGATGGGATCTATCTGTACAAATACGCTGGTGATTTTGCGCATCAGACTTTTGTAGGCAAAACTCAGCAAAGTACGCATGCGCTTATCGGTCACCAGAAAGACAACCAGCGCAAGGGCCGCCAGCGTCCCTGCCATGTAGAGCGTATTGGCAAAAATCACGCCCCAGGGGAGCGTAATCACGAGGTAGGCAGCCAGCGACAGCAGTGCTGCCAGGAATATCAGTCCGGTAATGCCCTCGGGCCGCTTCCAGAAGGACTTGGGTTTGATACCACTGTCTTGATGCATGGATTGCTTATTTTATAGGTACTGCTGGAAATCGTTGGCGTCATCCAGTATCTGCCGGGTCATGAGCTCGTGCGTTTTTTCAAATTTGAGGCGTACCTCTTCAATGTTGTCCTGGGCCGACTGTATGGCCTCATCAGCGTGCTGTATGATCTCCGTCGCTTTGGCAATTTCGGCGTGTAATTTTTCGATAGTAGCTTGGTATTCAACAATTTTTTGCTGAATCATGGCCACCTCCCTGCGCTTGGTTTCTACCTTGAGCGCAATTTGCTTCTGCATAGCTTCATCAAAGGCTTTTTTCTCGTTGTCGAGTACCTCCTTATAGTAGGCAGCAGACTTGAGGAGCTTGTCCTTGGTCAGACCCAGGGTAGAGGCGGTAGCAAATGCCGAGCGGATGGCCGTTGCTTCGTCCAGATTGAGGGCTTTGAGGGCGTAGAGCGCTCGCTTGAACTCCAGGTAATCGAAGCCCGGCAGGTTTTCCCGCTCAAGCGCCTTGAAGAGGGAATCCATACTGCGCGGATCAAGCGCTTCGCTTTCTTCAAAAATGCCTTTGGTGATTGATGAATCCATAAATTGTACAACGATTTGTGGGGAAATTGCAGCTTTCATGCCTGACCATCGCAACTGTCATGCTGAGGCCGGACGATAACTGCCTGCACCCTTAATTTTCATAAAAATACATTGCGGCACCCAGCCTGCCAAGTAATTTCTCCCGGCTGTCGCAAAACCATCGACCAATGGCCGCCGGGGCTTTGCGGAGAGGCGCTGCCAGACTTTCAACGGCTCACAGGTAACAGTCGGGGAGCAGATAGTTGCGCACATAGTCATCAACGCCCTCTTCCAGACTGCTGAAGGGAAGGGCATAACCAGCGCTGAGCAGTTTCTCCATAGAAGCCTGGGTGAAGTACTGATAGGTTTCTCGTATATCTTCCGGGGTATCGATGAAACTGATAAGCGGCTCGCGCTCCATGCTGCGGAAAGTCTGCGTGGCCAGGTCCAGAAAGGAACGGGCTTTCCCTGTACCCAGATTGTAGAGTCCGCTCTCAGGTCGGGCCTGCAGCAGCCAGTTGATCACATTGAGCACATCTTTGACGTATACAAAGTCGCGGCGCTGCTGCCCGTCGGCAATTCCCGGCCGGTGCGAGCGGAAAAGCTTCATGCTGCCCTGCGCCTGAATTTGCCGGAACGTATGGAAGACCACCGAGGCCATCCGGCCTTTGTGATATTCGTTGGGCCCGTAGACATTGAAAAACTTGAGCCCGTACCAGGCGGGGGGGGCTGTGGGCTGCGCCAGCGCCCATACGTCAAAATCCTGTTTCGACTGTCCGTAGGGATTGAGCGGCCGCAGGCTGCCAACCACCTCATGCCGGTCGCTATACCCCATCTCACCGCCTCCGTAGGTGGCGGCACTGCTGGCGTAGACCAAAGGCAGCCCATATTGGCAGCATTGCTGCCAAAGCCGCTGGCTGTAGTGCAGGTTGAGGTGGTCAAAAATCCGGGTGTCCGTTTCTGTGGTATCCGTGCGCGCGCCTAGGTGTATGACAGCCTCCAGTTGGGCGTGGTGCTTGTCAATCCAGTCATGCGCCAGATCCCGGTGAATCAACTCCCTGTACGACTTGCCCGCCAGATTGGGCGATTTGTCGGGTCGACTAAAGTCGTCGACCAATACCAAGTCCTGGCGGCCAGCCTGGTTGAACAGTCCTGTTGTGCAGCTTCCGATGAAGCCGGCAGCACCTGTGATGAGAATCATTGTAGCATCGCTTTGGTCGTGCGAAGATACGGAATTTAGCGCGTAGTTTTGTGGCCTGTCAGGGATCCGGCAAGGGGTTTGTCCTAAAAAAAACATACATACATACCAATCCTGCCGGGCCGTGCGTTTCGAACAGGGTTCTTTTCAGGGCTGCTGCCGCAGCTGTCACTACGACAAAATTCACTGTTCTAAACAAAAGGTGGTCCCCCAATTGAACCAGCAGCGTTACAAAATCGTCTTAAATTGTCGATATTTGCATCTGTAACATTCTACCACTATGAAAAAGTATTGTTTACTGCTCTTTTTAGCCACGGCCAGCCTGCTCACGGGCTTTTCTCAACCCGGCCACGACATCCGTATTCAGATTGACGGCTATGATCAGCCGGAGTTGTACATCGCCTACTATATGGGTGATAAGCAGTATATCAAAGATACCGTCAGCAGAGCCACGGACGGCAGCTTCACTTATCGGGGCGATGAAACCCTGGCCGGTGGTATGTACCTGATTGTCATGGCACCCGACAATAATTTCATCCAGATCCTGGTCGATGAGAATAACCAGCGCTTCAGCCTGCGAACCAATAAAGAAAACCCGACTAAGGGTGTGAAAATCGAGGGTTCGCTCGATAACACACTTTTTTACAACTACCTGGCCTTCCTCGAACAACAACGGCCGAAGGCAGATACGCTCGCCAAGCAAAAGGAGGCAGAAACCAATGAACGTAAAAAGGCGGCGCTCGAAGAGCAGCTGAAAGCCATCAATGACGAAGTGCTTTCTTATCAGCGTAAGCTGATTGCCAACCATGCTACTACACTCACCGCAGCAGTCATCAAGGCTAATCTACCCCCGGATATACCTGAATATACAGGAGAAGATGCTGACGTGAAGCGCTGGCGATGGATGCAACAGCACTATTTTGACCAGCTCGACATGACGGATGCCCGCATGCTGCGTACGCCTTTTCTTTTCCAGCGCATAGATCATTACATACAAAAACTTACCATTCAGCATCCCGATACCATCAATCTGGCGTTGGACGATGTGCTTGAGCGCCTGCGCCCCGCAGATGAATCCTTCCGCTTTTACCTGATTCACTTTCTCAATTTTTACGCGCAGTCTAAGTATGTCGGTATGGACGCTGTATACGTCCACCTGGTCGATAAGTACTACGCGGTTGGACAGGCGCCCTGGGTAGATGCTGAGCAACTGCAGAAGATCATCGACAATGCCAGTACCCTGCGTCCGTTGCTGATTGGTCGTATAGCACCGGATATACGTATGCAGAAGCGGGATGGCTCGGCTGTCAGCCTGCACGAAATTCAGTCGAAGTATACCGTTCTGTATTTCTGGCGCTACGACTGCGGCCATTGCAAGGAGTCAACACCCATCATGAAAGAGTTTTATAACAATTTCAAGGACAGGGGCGTCAGCTTATTCGCTGTCTGTACCAAGACCCGTGACGAGGTGGCAGGCTGTTGGACCTATGTCGATGAAAATGGCGTCGGTGACTGGCTGCATGCAGTGGATCCTTTCAATCGCTCGCGCTACCTCAGCATTTATGACATGCGTACGACGCCGCAAATTTATGTGTTGGATGCTGAAAAACGCATTATTTCCAAGCGGATAGGTGCTGAGCAGCTCGCTGACCTGATGAACGAGCTGTTGAAGGAAAAAACAGAATAGTACCGTAAAGCTGGTGGGAAACGAAGCAATTCTTCCCAAAATCAGGCAGCACCTGTATTAATTCAGCTTTATGTTTACCTTTGCCTTTTTAGCGGAGGACCGGGGATAGAAACCCGGTACCTATTTTTTGCGCTTTAATCATAACTCCAAAATCAGATGCCAAAGAACCTTCTGATCGTCGAGTCGCCCGCAAAAGCCAAGACTATAGAAAAAATTCTTGGAAAGGATTTTACTGTAAAATCGAGCTTTGGCCATGTGCGCGACCTGGAAAAGACGGATAGGGCTGTAGACATTGACAATGACTTTACACCCCGGTATATTGTTACACCCGACAAACAAAAGGTCGTCAAGGACTTAAAAGAATGGGTAAAAAAGGTAGATGATGTTTGGCTGGCAACGGACGAGGACCGCGAGGGAGAAGCAATCTCCTGGCACCTCTGTCAGGTGCTGGGGCTTGATGAGTACAAGACCAAACGCATCGTTTTTCGTGAAATCACGGCGCCGGCCATACAAAAGGCAATTACGAGTCCGCGCCTGCTGGACATTGATCTGGTCAATGCCCAGCAGGCGCGCCGTGTGCTCGACCGCCTGGTCGGCTACGAGCTCTCAGAGCTTTTGTGGAAAAAAATCAGGGGTAAGCTCTCGGCCGGCCGTGTGCAGTCGGTGGCAGTCAAGCTGATTGTTGAGCGCGAGCGCGAAATAAGGGGTTTTGACGTACAGTCTTTTTTCAAGCTGCTCGGTCAGTTTAAAGTGCTCAATGACCAGGGGCGGGAGGTCATCCTGAAAGCTGAAAGCCCACAGCGTTTTGAAAACCTGCTGCAGGCTGAAACCAGCCTGCAGCGCTGCGTAGGAGCCAAGTTTGAAATCGAAAATATCGAGCATCGGCCCTTACGGCGCAAGCCCGCAGCGCCCTTTACCACCTCTACTCTGCAGCAGGAAGCCAGCCGCAAGCTGGGCTTTTCAGTTAATCGCACCATGGCGGTGGCCCAACGCCTGTACGAGGCTGGCCATATCACCTATATGCGTACCGACTCAACCAATCTGAGCGAGACGGCACTGCAGAGCATTGCGCAACAGATTGAACACGATTATGGCGCGCGCTACCTGCAGACGCGTCGCTACAAGAATAAGTCGGCAGGCGCACAGGAAGCCCACGAGGCTATTCGTCCAACCTATATGGACAAACTCATGGCCTCCTCCGAACGCGATGAGCAAAGGCTGTATGAGCTGATTCGCAAGCGTACCATCGCTTCGCAAATGGCTGATGCCGAACTTGAAAAAACGGTGGCTACTATTGCTATATCGACAGCGCCCGACCTGCCGCTGCGCGCAGAGGGCGAAGTACTCAAGTTTGACGGCTTTTTGAAAGTATATCTCGAGTCCAATGATGATGAGGAAGAAGAGGAGACAGCAGGTATGCTGCCGCCACTCAAAATAGGTCAGCATCTGCCACTGATTCATTTGCAGATGCTCGAGCGGTTTACCCGACCGCCTGCCCGTTACTCGGAAGCCGCGCTGGTCAGTAAGCTTGAAGAACTTGGCATCGGCCGCCCTTCAACCTACGCGCCGACCATCAGCCGGATCATGGAGTCGGAAAGGGGCTATGTGGTGAAGGAAAATCGGGAGGGCACGGAGAGGACCTACCTCATCAGAACCCTGCAACCCGACGGGCGAATCCTGCCTTCTACAGGCAAAGAAATGACGGGCGCAATCAAAAACAGGCTGTTCCCGACCGACATGGGTATGGCAGTCACCGATTTTCTCGATGAATATTTCGAGAATATCATGAATTACAATTTCACTGCCGACATAGAAATGCGCTTCGATGATATTGCTGAGGGCAAGCAGGACTGGCGCAAAATGCTCAAGGATTTTTACCTGCCTTTTCATGAGCAGGTAGAACAGACGCTGACAACGGCAGACCGCGTGAGCAGGGAGCGAATTCTGGGCAAGGATCCCGCGACCGGGCATACGGTTCTCACTCGCCTGTCCCGCAACGGGCCGGTGGTGCAGATTGGTAGCCCGGAGGAACTGGAAGAGGATCAGAAACCGCGCTACGCCAATTTGCCTCCGGGAGCTTCCATGGAGGAGATTACTTTCGAGGAGGCTATGAAATTGTTTGCGCTTCCGCGTGTAATGGGGCAGTACAAGGGTATGGAGGTGTCCGTAGGTGCCGGCCGGTATGGCCCTTACGTCAAATACGGAGATAAATACGTGTCGCTGTCTCGGGGCGAGGATCCTTTTGTGGTCGATATGGCTCGTTGCCAGCAGTTGATCGAGGAGAAAGAGCTTGAAGACGCGCCCATCGCTACCTACCAGGGGCTGCCTGTTACCAAAGGCAAGGGAAGGTTCGGTCCTTTCATCAAATGGAAAGACTTGTTTGTCAATGTGCCTGTGCGCTATAAGCTCGAGACGCTTACTGCCGGACAGGCCATCGAACTGCTGGAGGCCAAACTGGATAAAGAAGCTAACCGTATCATCCAGCAGTGGCCCGACCTGAAGATTGCTATCGAGAACGGCCGCTGGGGGCCTTTCATCAAGTTTGGAAAGGAAAATCTCTACCTGCCTAAGGTGGAAGGCGAACGCATGACCAAGGAACAGGCAGCTTTGCTGACGCTCGAAGAAGTGAAGGCGATCATTGAAAAGACTGTACCGGATGCTTTTGCAGAAAAACCCAAGGCTGCAGCTAAAAATAAGGCCACTGAAAAGGCCGCCGCCGATAAGGCCACAAGTACAAAACGTGCAACCAGCCGTAAGAAATAGTGTTTTACATTTAATATAATCACTACATCATGTCAGACGCAAAACAAACTCCACAGCAACAGTTGAATATCGAGCTGCCAGAAGATATTGCAGAAGGTATTTTCTCCAATCTGGCGGTAATTTCTCATTCCGGGGGTGAATTTGTACTCGACTTCATCCGCATGGTACCCAATGTACCCAAGGCAAAAGTGAAGGCCAGAGTCATTCTTACGCCTCAGCATGCTAAGCGATTGCTGCGGGCTATGGCTGATAACATCAAGCGCTACGAGGCGCAGTTCGGTGTAATTACCGAGCCGGATCAGAATCCGTTTCCGCCCATGTCTTTCAACAATCCTACTGCACAGGCCTAGGAGGCTGTCTGGGCATTTGTCAAAATATGCTAGCTGTTAAGCTTGCTCAAGAAACACTCATTGGCGGCTTCAACCGCCAATGAGTGTCTAATGTGCTACTGGAAATCAACGAGTTCGATTTCAAAGATGAGTACCGAATTGGCAGGTATGTCTGCCAGTCGCTGAGATCCGTAAGCGAGTGCTGACGGGCAGTAGAGAATGGCTTTGCCACCCCGGCCTACAAGCGGGATGCCTATCTGCCAGGCAGGAATGAGGGTGCGTAGTATAAAATTGCGCGTCTCATTGCCCGTTGTTTCATCAAAGACATTACCGTTGAGCAATGTGCCTTTGTACTTTACTCTTACCTCGTTACTGGGTGCGGGCTTTGCGCTGCCACCGGGCGTCACAATCTCGTAGTACAGGCCGGTCTCGTGTCGCGTTGCCGTCTTGTTGTTCTCTTCCAGATAGGCAAGAATTTTTTCTTCATCGATCTCACTTTGCGGTCTGTTGTCTTTCTGACAGGCGGCTGCCAGCAGCACAAAGGAGAAGATCAGGAGCAGTTGGTATG
>JAUMBM010000195.1:3849-4148 GCA_032115735.1 Saprospiraceae bacterium | reverse complement strand
AATGCCGGCGTGGTCGCTCCTGTAGAATTTGAACGGCGGCTGCAGCAAATCAACACCAACCAGCTCAACAGTTTCTGGCAGCAATACTACCAGCAACCCGTTGCTTCTCTGACCTTTGATTACCGCATGGTGCTTCGCATACAGGACATACAGGTTAGCCCGGACATGGTCAAGGAGCGGGAGTACATTGACGAAAAGGAGATTGAGGAAGGCTTCGACTATGTGCTTGACAGCCGCGGCAACGTGCTCAAGGATTCCCTTGGCAACGATGTAAAAATCCCCAAGAAAATTACCATCAA
>JAUMBM010000195.1:0-3839 GCA_032115735.1 Saprospiraceae bacterium | reverse complement strand
CAGGTAAACGCGACACTGGATCTGATTGACCTGCGCATCAATCAGATGACACAGAGCCAGCCACTGTCAGCGGTCGCTCTTTTTGAAAATTATGCCTCCAAGTTCAGAGGCGATGAGCGCGCATTGAGCGCAGATTCACGTGCTCGCATTGGCAACAGCCCGCAGCCTTTCCCCACGACGGCCGCGATGATACTGCAGGCAGCCGACCGGATGAAACCCGTCTTTCAGGAGCGCGTAGTGAGCTACCGCAATGCAGAGCTCAACAACCGATAAATACGTGCCGGGACTGGCAGGCTGGCAACCCGGATTGCTAGCCTGCCACTTCTGCCGTCTCTTCGAAAAATCCTGTTTTGGTATTTTTCTGCACGTTGTACCAGTCAAAATAGCGACCGTTCATCACAACGTAGACACCCGGAGGCAGCAACTGAACAAAAGCCAGCGCACTTCCAAGATTAAAAAAACCATCAGAAGAAGTACCGAAGGCATACGGTATCATAGCTCCCGTAAGCACGATTGTCTTCCCTTCAACCCCCACCGTGGCCAGATAGTGAGCAGTTTCAACAATGCGGTCGGTGCCATGCGTCAGCAAGATGCGATCGGCCTGCGCACGCCTGCAGTTGTGAACAATAATCTCCCGGTCAGCGTCGGTCATCTCCAGACTGTCGACCATCATCAACGTTTTGACGTCGATGTCCAATGTACAGCGACCCCGCTCGAACATCTGCGGGATATGTGTATCGCGGAAATACAATTGACCTGTGATCATATTGTAATCTTTGTCAAAAGTACCTCCCGTAACAAAAACCTGAATCATGTAATTTATTCTTTATCGTCATCAGCAGCATCAGCATCTACGGGCTGATTGAGTTCGATGGACTCTACAACAAACTGCAGAGGTTGCTCGACCAGTCCCTGACTGATGATGGTAAAAGGAAACAAGATACCATCGACTGCACGGTAGTCCCTGTAATCATTGATGGCTGCCACTTCTCCTCTGTTGACTACTGTCCTTACTTTCAGCCAAGTGGCGGCATCGTAGTACTCTGTTTTGGCAATGCCCTGCGGGCCTACAATGTCGAGTACATATACCTGCGAAGCATTGATGATATCTGAGGCCACAAAGGTAGCAGTATAACCGTTTTGCAGGTAGCTGATTTCGGGAAAGATGAGCGCCTGATCGCGTAAATCTGTCAATCCCCGGCGGTCAATCTGCTGGGTGTCGCCCATCACGATCACCGTAGCCAGGCTATCGTCATAAATGGTCTGCGTTATGAGAAGCTCCCCGGCAAAAAGCTCTATGGAAAGCTTGGCTGGTTGTTCTTTCACGACGGTCATCTCCAGCTCCATATTGTTGAGCGTAGCAATCATCGTCTGGGAGAGCGAATGAATCGTTGACAAACGTTCTGCTCCACCTATGGCGCCGAGATAGTTAGAAAGTATAATTTCCGCCGTCAGACCTTCCGGGACAAGCATACCGGCCAGCTGGAGTTCGTTGCCAAAAGAATCGTAATGGTGAATTTTTTGCCCTTGTAATCTGTCTGTCATGCTTTTATCGGCAACAATGATGGCCAGTAGCTGATCGGGTTTCACATAGGTCTGTCCGATTTCCAGCAAGTCAGCCGCAGAGACAGGCAGGTAGCGGTCTTGCCATTTGGCCAGATAATCTGAAGGGAATCGGTAGCGAAGCTGGTCGAGTAGCAACTGTGTCAACCCTTGCGGTTGTTCCAGAGTTTGCTGGTAGCGTTCAAAAAGCTGCTGCCGCGCTGTGGTTAGTTCTTCCGATGATACCAGATCACGCCGCAACAGTCTGAGTTGCTGTTCACAGGCAGCCATAAGGCTGTCAAGCCCGACCGAGGGGCCGGCCGCGGCAATTTCCAGGTGACCGGCATTGACATCGGCCCGCCAGTTGATGACAAACTCATAGTCCGGCCATTGCTGCTGCAGTCGCTGCAGCAATACTTGTCCCAGCAGCTGCGCAATCCGCTCATCTGCCCCGGCAGGACGCAGGCGTAGCGGAGCAGCGAGACAAAAACTCGCCAGTGTATCGGCACTACTCATGGTCACCAGCCCGGTCTTTCGTGCCGGCATGAATTCCGGTCGGGGATAATAGTCCCTGCCTACTTCCAAGGAAGGCCATCCTTCCCAGTAAGTTTCGGCAAGGCGACGAGCTTCAGCAGCCGTTATATCACCGGCAATGACCAGAAATGAGATGCCCGGATGTGCGTACTTTTCATAGAATGTACGCCCGTCAGCAGCCGTAAGCCGGTTGACCAGTGCGGGTTCGGGCAATAATCCGTAGGGATGGCCGGGGCCAAATACCACAGCGCGAGCCACCGATCGGCTGACCGATAAAGGGTTTTGCAGTCGAAGGCTGAGCTTCTTCAGGTAAGCAGTTCTGGCAAGCTGCCAGCTGCTGTCGGAAAAATCGGGTTTTAGCAGGCGACCCGACAACAGCCGCATCAGGCTGTCACCCGAACCCACAGTACCCTCTGTCCACCAGCCACGCTCATCAGACCTCAAGTAGCCCTCCGGCTGCTCGGGGGTACAGCCCTGCAGGGCAACACCTACCAGTTCTGTGAGACCGGCGCGAATACCCTCATGGTGCAAGGGAACATCGATCCAGAAACGAATGTTGAGCCTGCCCGATTGTGGTTGCTCTAACACAATGACCTGCAATCCATTGCGAAGGGTGAAGCTGGTTGTAGCTGTCAATGAACGCTGCCCTGCAGCAGCCTGTGCTGTCACAGAAACCACTGTCAGCAACAGCCCCCACAGCAGCATGCCCGATGCTGCTTTTTTCCATCCACTACTGAGGGGCTTGTCCAACAAGCCAAGACAGGTATTTACTTTTTTCTGCTGCAAACTAAAATTGTTGGATGACTTAATCAATTGTATACCAAGACGTATACTTTCACTTCGTACTTTTGAACAGGCTTACAGAATCGCCATGGCCTGGATGATTGTACGAACCTGTGCTTCTGCAAAGCGCTCGACAACGTCATCATCCATCAACAGTCGGGCATCATCAGGCTGATCGAAGAACAAATGCTCGATGAGGATAGCGGGCATTTTGGTTTCCCGCAACACCATGTAGCTTGCTTCCTTATCGGGATCACCATCGGCCATATCCTGACGATAGACAATTCTGTCTGCCAAAAGGTTGCGCACATTGTTGAAATGCAGGGTGGCAACCTCATCCGATTTTGTCTGACCAAGGCTGGTAAACAGTTCAAAGCCCCGGGCAGTATGCGTGGGTGAAGAATTGCTATGGTTAGAAATGTAGAGCGAGCGCCCAACCCTGTTGTGATACCAATTGGCCATATCTACACGATACTGCAGGCTGTTGTCGAGGTATTCATGGCTGACGATGATATTGGATATGGACAAACGTTGTAACTTGGCTGCCACCCGATTGGTAAGCGTGCGGTTCCACACGCCCTCGTAAAACCAGGTATCTTTGTGAAAGCTGCCCTGCGCATGCTTGTACTCTTTGGAGGGTGAGGTCACATAGCGACCCCGTGCGTCGAGACCCCCGTGGCCCGCGTCGAGAAAAACGATGAAATCAAGATTCATAGGCACTATTTTTTGGTGTAAGATATACTGATTGTGTGAGGTTTGCAAATAAGAACGCTCCTTCACAGCTCCTAATCAATACTGCTGTAGCTGTATTTCACTAAAAGCATTGTAATTTTACAAAAAAAAGAAACTATGCCATACCAACTGCTCCTGATCTTCTCCTTTGTGCTGCTGGCAGCCGCCTGTCAGAAAGACAACAGACCGCAAAGTGAGATCGATGAAGAAAAAATTCTTGCCTATCTGGAAGAGAACAACAAGACGGC
>JAUMBM010000194.1:0-7049 GCA_032115735.1 Saprospiraceae bacterium | reverse complement strand
GCCATCGGCTCCCAGATCAGCGACTATCTCATCAAGCCGGTCAACCCCAACCAAATCCTGCTCACGCTCAAAAAAATCATCGACAACAAACGCCTCGTGCGGGAAAAAACTTCTGCGGACTACCAGCAGGAGTTTCGACAGATTTTTATCCAGATCAACAGCGACCTCAATGCCGCCGAATGGGTCGATATCTATCGCAAAATCGTCAATTGGGAAATCAAAATAGATGAAAGCGACTCCACCCAGATGGGCGAAATCCTCGCTATGCAGAAAGCAGAGGCCAACACGGAGTTTAGCAAGTTTATCGTCAAAAATTATGTCCGCTGGCTCAGCAAGCAGGACGGACCTGTCATGAGCGACCGCCTGATGCGCGAAAAGGTGCTGCCGCAGCTCGAGCCGGGTACGCCTACCATCATGCTGCTGCTCGATAACCTGCGCTACGACCAGTGGAAAGTCATAGAACCCATTATTTCTGAGTGTTTTAAGGTACAGGAGGAGGATTATTTTTACAGCATCCTGCCCACCTCCACGCAGTACAGCCGCAACGCGATCTTCGCCGGCATGATGCCGGCCGAAATCGAGCGGCGCCACCGCGACTGGTGGCGCAATGATGTGGATGAGGGGGGTAAAAATCTGCACGAACACGATCTGCTGCGCGAGCAGCTGCGCAGGTTGCTGCGCAGGGAGATACGGTTCGATTATATCAAGGTGACCAACGTGGCCAATGCCAAGCAGGTGCAGGATAATATCCTCGACTACCTCAACAACGACCTGACGGTCATCGTCTATAATTTTATCGACATGCTCTCGCATGCGCGCACAGAGATGGAGGTGCTCAAGGAGCTGGCAGGCGATGAGCGCGCTTATCGCTCACTCACGCGCTCGTGGTTCGAAAATTCGCCTCTCTGGACGGCCCTCAGGCGGGCAGCGGAGCGGGATATGCAACTCATCATCACGACGGATCACGGCACCATACGCGTCAACTCGCCCTCCAAAATCGTAGGCGACCGCGACACGTCTACCAACCTTCGCTACAAGGTGGGCCGCAACCTGCAGTTTGAAAGACGCGATGTGCTGGAGATTAAAGATCCGGCTGAAGCGATGCTGCCGCGCCCCAACGTGAGCTCTTCCTACGTGTTTGCCAAGGAAGATAAATTTTTCCTCTACCCCAATAACTATAATTACTACAACAATATGTTCAAGAATACTTTTCAGCATGGCGGCATCTCGCTCGAGGAGATGATCTGCCCGGTCATCCGGCTGAAAAGCAAATAGCAGCAGTCGGCCCATGGCGTCAGCAGGACAAGCAGACTGGGAGGGGCTCTTTGCGGAGGCGGTGGCTTTCGAAGAGGCGGGCGACGTGTATATGGCCGTCAAGCTTTTTAAAAAATTGCTGCGGCTGGATGCTGCCCGGCCGGAGCCGGCGGAGCGGCTCGGCCAACTGTATTTCCGCCGCCGCGAGTGGAAGCCGGCTTTTTTTTACCTCAAAAAAACACTGGCACTGCAGGCCGGGCGCACAGACTTGTGGTGGCTGCTGGGTATCGCTGCTACAGCCCTCAACAAGCTTTCGCTGGCGGGCAGCGTGTGGGCTAAGTTTGACTACCGCCGCACCTTGCCGCCTACCGAGGGGCTGCGGCTTTCCTACGAGGGGTCTTTCGAAATTCTCTGGATGAAACCGCTCGATCCTGCACGTGGCCAGATTCTCAGCATCCCCAATCCGGCCTCCGGTTTTCATTACAGTGATGTGGTGCTTTACCATCGGCAGCCCATCGGGCACTACATCCACGAGCAGCAGCGTATTCCCATCTATGATGCCTGCGGCTGCTGGAAAAAATCGCCCTATCAGACGTTTTCCTGCTTGCTGCATACGACGGATGTTCGTGCAATTGATCAGTTGACAGATATGTGCCGCCGATATTCAGTGGGCTTCGAGCGATGGTCCGGTGCTTCCCGCACTTTTGTGCCCGATAATCAAGGAGCTTTTCCGGAGTTCTACAGTTTTCCCGAAGTGGCGCCGGCCAATGGCAGCTATACGCTGGCGGCTTTCGCGGCCATCCACGAGGCAGAGGTACTGCACCTGCTCAACGCCTGGCAGATTGTCTCACTGGCTGCTTTCTCGGACCTGAGGGCGTATTGAGGGTTGGGTTTGGGTGGGGGAATCAAATGGTTCTTCCCCTTGAGGCGCTTGCCGGCCCCGGCTACAAAAATCCCTGCTGCCGGCTAAAAAATGTGCCTGCCCGCCCGATTCCGGCCGCCAATGACTAAAATCATACTTTTCTGCACTTTTTTCTGATTTTTCGCATCCGCCAACGGCTACTTTTTATCCCATATTTGCCTAATATTCATGCTGAAAGACATTTTCAATATCCGAAATGTTAAAATTTTATAAAAAATGAAAAAAGTGTGACTTTTTGTAACACATATACCCGTTCTAAACGTTACTCTTTCAAACATATCCTAAATTATGAGCCGTTACCTTACAGAGACAGATGTTAAGTCTCACAACCAAGGTTCGCGGCAGCGGTTTTGGCGAGAAGAGGCCTCGGAATTTTGCGGCGAAGAAATGCAACCTTTTGTAGCGCTTCAACCCGAACTTACTGCGCTGCCCCATGAACAAAGTCCTGCTTTAAGAGAAGAAGCAGCCACACAAGAGCCAAAGAAAAGCAAATGGTCTAAGCTTCGAAGCTGGGCCGCTCTGTTTTCCCTGACGCTCTGAGGAACTGAAGCAAGCGCCGGACAACACTTAGGTGTTCTCCGGCGCTGCTCGTTAAGCGCGTACCTGATAATTCTTGCCTTGGGCAGAAATTTCCGAACAGCTGCTGATAATTATTTGTGGTTTTCTTCATGTTTCCCGCTCCGCAGTAGAACAATTATCCACCCTTATATTGTTATGTCATTGATTGTTCGAAGATTACTGTACCTTTGTACGGTCTTTTTCATGCATAATTCGCAACCGTCAGACTTATGAATGATACCTTGGTGCGTTACTCCGACGAAGCACTCGCTGAGTTTCGCAAAGTGATCGAGGAAAAACTTGCCGATGCACGCCAACAGCTCGATATGTTCAGGAACCAAATCCTGGAAGTCACTGAAAATGCCAGCGATGACTATGGCGGCGACTGGATGGACGATAGCAGCATCAATTCCGAAGTGGAGATGCTCAACAATATGGCCATCCGCCAGCAGAAGTTTATCCAGGATCTCGAACATGCGCTGATCCGCATTAACAACAAGACCTATGGCATCTGTTCGATCTCCGGCCGCCTCATCGATAAGCGTCGCCTGTTGGCGGTGCCCACAACGACCAAGAGTGTAGTCGCCAAACAGGAGGAACGGCTGCGGGAGGAGGAGAAGTCGGTCGTTCAGCCTACCAAAACGCCTTACATCAAGACAGCCCCCAGCATTGTCACCATTCGCAAAAAAACAGCGCCGGCGCGGAAGCCTTCGGAAAGGCCGCCTTCATTGCTGCAGCTGCTCGATGATGATGATGAGGGACATACCCAGCCGCTGGATTTCGAAGAAACTTCCGGCTTTGATGCGGTCGATGCGGATTAAAAATATACAGCGTTTTGTTTCCGCTGAGCGGTTGTTTGCTCAGCGTCGATATATTCTCGACTAAGTGCACTGAAATTGACGCTGCCAATGTAATTTTGCCGCGTGAAAATCCCTTGCCTGTGCGGCAGCCGCCGTACAATAAAGTGCCGTTCACTCGCTTTTTTTCATTCCTTTAACTTATTGTTTATGCTGATTGACAAGCACACCGTAGTTTCGCTGCACTACAAGTTGCAGGAAGACGATGCTACCGGCGAAGTTGTTGAAGAAACCTTTGGTGCTGAACCACTCCTGTTTCTCTACGGGGTTGGTCAGATGATCCCCGCTTTCGAGCAAAATCTCGAGGGCAAAAAAACCGGTGATGTGGTGTCATTCGGTATTGCTTCTGCCGACGCTTATGGCGAGTATGACGAGGATGCGGTAGCGCTGCTCCCCATGGATGCTTTTATGTTCGAAGGGGAACTGGCAGAAGATCTGCTAATCCCCGGACAAACCATCCCGCTGCGCGATGAGGAGGGCAACCTCCACCACGGCATCATCGCCGAAGTGCGTGATGAGGATGTGTTGGTCGACTTTAACCACCCCATGGCGGGTGTCAACCTTTTCTTCACCGTTCAGATAGAGGCTGTTCGCCTGGCTACGGCCGAGGAGATTAACCACGGCCATGTGCATGGTGAGGGTGGCCACCACCACTAAACTGTGATGCTATTGTTTTGGGCGGCCTTAGCCGCCCAAAACAATTCAAGCCTAGTATGCATTTTGATTTTTTTCAAAAAATCAAAATGCATACGAAAGTAAAAAGCATTTGCAGCGTGGCGCCGGCCATGCTGCAAATGCTTTTTACTTACCACTCACCGCCGCGTAAGCAGCCAAATGCCGCGCAATATACTTGCCAATCACATCAAACTCCAAATTGACCAAATCCCCGGCCACCAGCTGCCGGAAATTGGTATGCTCATAGGTGTACGGAATAATGGCCACCGAAAAAGTATCATCAGCAGGCTCAACCACCGTCAGACTCACCCCATTGATACACACAGATCCTTTATCTACCAGCAGCCAGTCGGGCCGCGGCGCATAGCGGAAGCGATAATACCAGCTGCCGCCAGCCTCTTCCACCGACACACACGCTCCAACAGTGTCGACATGCCCCTGCACGAGGTGGCCGTCCAGCCGGGCATGCGCCAGCATCGCCCGCTCAAGGTTGATGAGCTGCCCCGGCTTCCATGCCTGCAACTTGCTGCGCAGCAGGGTCTCCCGGATGGCAGTCACCGTATGCGTTCCGTCGGCAACAGCTACAACAGTCAGGCATACGCCATCATGCGACACGCTCTGGTCTACTTTCAGCTGCTCACTTATCGGACTGGCAATGGTAAAATGCAGATTGTCGCCCTCCGCACGCATGGCTGTCAGTTGCCCCAGACTCTCAATGATTCCTGTAAACATTTATAATTGGTTGTTTTGCTGTATCCTTACGGCAGCCACCTAGGGGCGGCCGCGTACCAGTTCTATATAGCCGCTCAGGGGTTCGGCAACCGCCACAATGCCGCTCACGCGCCGCTCAAACACCTGACAGCGATAGTAGTAAGTACCCTCAGCCAGCGCCTCACCCCGCTCATTGGTACCATCCCAGCTGAGCACAGGATCACTGGTTCGGAAGACCAACTGCCCCCAGCGGTTGAATACCTGGAAATCTACACGCTCAATGAAACAATACTCATAAGGCGTATAAAAATCATTCTGCCCGTCCCCATTCGGAGTAAAAGCATTGGGTAAAATATACACGGGACAGTTGTCAACACATACATACGCACTCGGCTCGCTTTCATTGAAAAAAGTATCAATGGCCGTGACGGCATAACAGCCGGCCACACCGTCAACTGTCAGGTGATCAAAGCTGAGCTGCCCGGCCTCGTTAATCTCGGCTATCCGCACCGCCTGCCCCTCAGGGCCGGGCTTGTAGTAGAGCCGATAGCCGGTAACGTCATCGGTGGTGGCACACAATTGCTCAGGGTTGGTCCAGCGCAGCGTATTGACGCGCGCATCCTCGTCACGGCAGTCAAGCCCCTTGTCGCAAAAGCTTTCTACCGTGAGGGTGGGGGGACAGGGCGCTACATTGTCTACCGGCCGGGTGCAGCTTCGCTGCGACCTGTTGAGCAGGGGCGATGGTATGCCGGGAACAGCATAGTCGCCGGTGGCCCGTACGAGATAACAGTACTCCTCACCGTTGATCAGACCCTCCACCCGGTAGGGAGGAAGCTCCGTGATGCCTATAGAGTCAGGATTGCCGTTCTCGTCTATACTATATATGGTGTAAGAAAGATTGTCCCAGGGTACCTGCTCCGACCAGTTGAGCACAACCGCATTGTCTGTCGGTCCCGGCTGCAGAAAAACCGAAGAAGCTGTAGAAGGAGTGCCCAACGGCTGGCTGCTGCCCGCAGTGTAAAAATCGACTAGATAGCTGTAGGCATTGTCCTTGGTGTTGAGCCCGCTGTCGAGGTAGCAGCCTTCAGTCAGCCCGGCAAAACTGCTGCTGTTGTACTCAACACCCAGCGGACTGAAGTCGGCCGGGTTGTTGCTCTGTCCGGTCGCCCGCCGCAGCACCAGCCGGTAGGGCCCCGGCTGCTGCAAGGTGTCGAGCCCCTCCGGCGGCGGTTTCAGCCAGCAAAAATTAATCTGTCCGTTACTGGCATCGGTGGTGACCACGTCTACCGCCGTAATGATGGGCAGGTCGCGGTTGAGCTGCATACAGGCTTCGGCAGAAGGCATACTCTCCGCCAGGTTGTAAAAAAACAAGCCCCCCGCAGTCTGCCGCGCAAAATTGGCCAGCACGCGGTAGCAATAGGTCTGCCCCCGCACAACATTCGTATCCGTAAAAACATAGCGGCCATCGCGCTGACTGCGCACAGGGTTGATAGTAATTTTAGTATAGCCCCTGCCGGCCAGCCCTGGCTGACAGGTGTCGGGCATAAACTGGTTGCTGCTGTTGCGCCGCCATACGGTGAAGCCGCGGAAGTAGTTGTTGTCAGTAAACTCGCAGTCATACGGCAGCTCCCAGCTGATCTCTACCTGCCCGCCTGTCCCCTCGGCAGTCACATCCTGCGGCGGTGGCCCGATGACCTTGATGCGCACCGTGCGCAGCGTGGCCGACCCCACAGAGTCGCCCAAAAAGTTGTCCACCGCCCGAAAAACGATGTTGTAAGGTTGGTCAGAAATGTGATTGCAGGTCGTTTGCCAGCGAAATGTACGCACCAGGGGGTCATCGGCATAGCCCGTGTTGTTGGGCAAAAATACGGCCGGGCTGTCGGCCAGCGCAAATGGGCCGCCATAGGCGACCAGCCGCACCCGCTGCCCAATGTCGGTGACGGGGGCTCCGGCAATGACCGGAAATTGCACGAGCTCACCCGCTATAACGCATATTTCTTCGTCGGCAATGGCCAGGGTAGGGGGCTCATTGTCGCAGTCTTCGATGATGATCTGCATGTCCCGCAGCAGGG
>JAUMBM010000193.1:0-12144 GCA_032115735.1 Saprospiraceae bacterium | reverse complement strand
TTGCCGAAGAAAAAAGTATTTTCGTGGCTGCTGGCCTGCGGATCAGCAGGCGCGCCGAATGCCAGGCTCCTGATCACCGGCAGTCCCTCCTGCACATGCTCATAAAAAGCCGTGTAGAGGTAGGGAAGCAGTCGGTAGCGAAGGTTGATAGCTTCTCTCACCCGATCCGTATACGGCTGACCAAATGCCCAGGGCTCCTGATCGAGCCTGTGTTTTGTCTCCGCAGAGGCGACCGAAGCGGCATCTGCTTCGATAGCGCCACCTGCATTATTGCCCATGGAATGAATGCGGAAGAGTGGATGGAAGGCTCCCAGCTGGACCCAACGGGTGAAGAGCTCACCGGAGGGCACATCTACAAATCCGCCTACATCCGTACCCACGAATGAAAATCCGGAAATACTCAGCCGCTGGCATTGCAGATTAGCGATCCGCAAATGCTCCCAACTTGCTACATTGTCGCCGGTCCAAATGGCCGCATACCGCTGCCCCCCACTGAAAGTAGCTCTGCTGAGCAGGAAGGGCCGCCGCTGCGGGTCCAGTTCGCGCATTCCCTCATAACTCGCCCGGGCCATCAGCAGGCCGTAGATATTATGTGCCTCCCGATGATTGCCCGGTCGACCATCGAGCTGGTGCATGACCTCGTCGGGAAAAGTCATATTGTCCACCTTGAAAACCGCAGGTTCATTCATATCGTTCCAGAAGCCGCTGATGCCGTCTTCAAGGTAAAGTCCGCGATACAGCCCCCCCCACCACAGGCGAACATCCGGCTTGGTAAAATCTGGCCATACGCAGCGGCTGGGCCATACGGGCCCCACCATTACTTCACCCGAACTGCGGCGGCAGAAGGCATCGAGTTCGCTGCCTTGTTCGTAAACAAAATAGCCCGGGCTGGCGCTAATGCCCGGGTCGATCATAGAAACCAGGCGGAAGCCCTGCTCGCGAAGATCAGCCGCCATAGCAGCAGGATCGGGAAAACTGTCATCATTCCAGGTGAAGCACTGATACTGATGCATATAATCAATATCGAGATAGATAGCGTCGCAAGGTATCTGCAGAGACCTGAAGGTGGCTGCCAGTTCGCGCACCCAGTCTTCTGTGCGATAACTCCAGCGACACTGATGAAAACCCAGTGCCCACAGAGGCGGCAGCGCAGCTGTACCCGTCAGTCGGTGGTATGCCCGTGCCACCTCATCAAGTGCAGGTCCATACATGAAAAAAAAGTCCATTTCGCCACCTTCGGCCCAGAAGCGACTGATACCATCACGCTGGCTGTCAAAGTCGAAATGGGTGCGCCAGGTATTGTGCAGGAAGATACCGTAGGCTCGCCCTTCATGCAAGCCATAGTAAAAGGGCACCGAGCGATAGAGCGGGTCGGTATCAGCTCCAAAGCCGAAGGCATCCGTATTCCACATCTGCAGGTAGCGATGACGCATGTTAAGTGCACAGGACTTATCGCCCAGTCCCAAATACTGCTCACCGGGCATCGCCTGCCAGCTCATGCACAAGTGATCTAATCCCTGCCGGATGGTTTCTCTTGCATAAAAAGGTGCTGCGTCGGACAGTATGACTGCTCCGGTGGCGGCATCTGTAATCTCCAGACGCAACTGCTCCTTGCTTATACGGCAGATGAGTTGCCCGGTATGCAGGTAATGGTGATTGGCATCCTCCCGATGATCAAGTAAGTCTTTGCGGGCACTCGGCAAACGAGCCAGCGCATAAGAAGCGGCCGGCCGGAAATTGCGCACGGCATAGCGGAAGCGCAACATTTTTTCGTCCAGCACATCTACCCGCAATAATACCTCCCCGGTTGTTGAAAAAACGAGGCTGCCGGGCAAATGAGCATCTACGGTGGTACATATCCCCGGTGCTATGGGCGTATATACATCGTGGTAACGGGAAGTCGGTTCCGTGTCAGCAACGGGTATTACGCCCGCGCTTGCTTCATATGCGGCCTTAGGACGCTGTTGACGATTTTTCATGCTGCGCATAATTTTTGCTGTCGTAATGTCGCCCTAAAGATACGTACTTATGATTGGTCCAGCGACCTCCCCTTTTTCATCATTATAAAAATACCAGAAGCGTTTTGGTATTTTTTTCTGACGGCTGCTATGAAGCGTCAATCCGGAAATTGTCGTTGATTTTGTAGTTTTTTTTGATAGCAAAAAAGAATAAAGAAATTTTTAGATGAGTAAATTTAATCAATGAATTAAACATATAATTTTTTGTAAAAATCAATTGCATATATTTTTAAAACATTTTATCTTTGTCTAATATCAGCCATTAATCCATGAAAAAGCAGGCCATTAACCGTCAATACAATTTTCCTGATGCTGATCTGTATCAGATCTGCATGGAGGCCATCCGCTATGCGAAGCGTGATCTTGAATATTTTGTGGCTTACGGCTATGCCATCAACAAACTGTCGGCCTTCAGCAATCTGTGCGAACAATTTAACCAACTACCCAATGACGACGAACTGGTGGGAGATCAGATGGTCACTACAGAAAAGAAAAACGAGGCTGCGGAGCGACTCAAAGGCGCTATACGAAGCCTCATGACCCGGGTAGCCATCAAGTACAACAATCGATCCGGCAGGTATCGCAAGTTTGGAGCGGCCAAAATGGGTGATATGACCGATGCTCAGCTCCTTTTTTGCGGCCGTCGCGTTGCCAGAGTTGCCCGCCAGCAGCTTGCACTGCTGGCTGATGTGGGTATCAGTGAAAACATCATTGCCAAAGTAGCCGAGGCCGCACGCGATTTCGAAAATGCGCTCAACATTCAGCAGGATAAAGTCGCCGACAGGGATATCGGCGTTGAGAAAAGGACAGATCTCGGCAACAAATTGTACGCCGAACTGGTTACGCTCTGTAATATCGGCAAAGATATCTGGGCTGAAAAAGATTATGTCCGCTATGAAAACTACGTTTTGTACGAGAGTAATAACGACCAGAAAATTGCCCGTAAATTTAGGGAAAGCACCCAAAATTCAGCTACTGCTGACTAGCCGGCACTGCATATAAGCGTGTCCGGAGAAATTACCCGATGCGTTTAGGCCTTATTGAAGCAGCCTGGCCAGCAGTGGCTGACTGAAAAGGTAGCCAGATGAGAAAACACCCAATCACCTATTGAGCCTCAATCATTTCCCCTTGCATTTTCAAGCATTTTTTCTTTATGCGTTCTCTATCATTCACTTTTTCTACTATCCGATGGCTGCTGTTCTCGGGGCTCATACTGTCAACATACTTCCCCTCGGCGGCAGCTGACACAGCTGCCACCACTGTCGGCCGGCTGTCTGTCGGCCCCGATCACCGCGTATGGAACGCACTGCTGCAGCGCTACGTAAATCAACAGGGTCGGGTCAACTACACAGCCTGGCGCAGCAATATGCAATCCCTTAATGCCTATCTGCAGTCGCTGACCAATACGCCTCCGGGCGCAGACTGGTCCAGAGAAGCCAAAATGGCCTACTGGATAAATACCTACAATGCTTTCACCATCAAGCTTATGCTTGACAACCCGGGCAAAAGTATCCGCCAACTGTACGATGGCAATCCATGGGATATCAAATGGATACGTCTTGGCAACAAGATGTACTCCCTCAACCAAATCGAGCATGATATACTGCGGGCGCAGTTTAAAGATGCCCGAATTCACTTTGCACTCAATTGTGCTGCCATCTCCTGCCCTCCCCTCTGTAGTGAAGCATTTACAGCCGCTAATCTCTACAGTCTGCTTGAGCGACGAACACGCCTGTTTGTTCGCAGCAGCACAGCGATAAACCACAACACTCGTAAAATCAGCATTTCCACGATCTTCTACTGGTATGCTGCCGACTTCGGCGAATTAACCGAGTTTCTGAACCGCTACCTCGAGAGGCCTGTTAATGAGCAGTATGACATTGTTTACAATGACTACAACTGGGAGCTCAACAGCCAGTAAATGCAAGGTTCTCTTTCCTTTCTTCCGGCAGCAAGCAGCAGCAGCTTCTCCTGCTTTTACCCACAAAACCACGCCACATGTCTGCAATACAGCCCGGCTTGCCCTCCGATTTTGTGCAACAAATGAACAACCTGCTGGGAGCCGAGGCCCAGGATTTTTTTGACTCTTTGGGCGACTCCCCTGCTGTGAGTGTGAGTCAGCATGTCACAAAATCAAAAAAATGGCAGGAAAATACCGAAGGAGTAAAATGGAATAAAAGAGGAGTATACTTATCTGAACGACCTGTTTTTACCCTGGATCCGGCCTTTCATGCGGGCGCCTACTACGTACAGGAAGCTAGTAGCATGATTATCAGTCATGTGTACCAACAGCTAAACCCAGAAAATCATCCCCGCAGAATACTCGACCTGTGCGCTGCGCCAGGAGGTAAAAGTGTCTTGTTGGCCAATGAGATGAGCGAAGGCAGCTTGCTGGTATGCAACGAAGTCATCAGGAGCAGATACGCCGTACTTCGCTACAATCTGGATAAATGGGGACTCGGGGGAGTAGTGACAACCTCTCAGGACAGCGAAGATTTTACGGCTTTTGAAGATTGGTTTGACCTGGTACTGGTCGATGCTCCCTGTTCAGGGGAAGGCATGTTTAGAAAAGATCCGGAGGCCGTAGCCGAATGGTCAACCCGACACGTTGCGCACTGCGCTGCCCGACAGCAGCGAATCCTGACAGCAGCAGCAGCTTTGGTCAAACCGGGTGGTCATCTGATATACAGTACCTGCACCTACAACACAATAGAAAATGACGACAATGCCCGATGGCTGCTGGCGCAGGGAGGCTGGGAACTAAAACCGCTGATCTTTGATGCTGACTGGAATATCGCAGACCGAAACCCCGGTTACCAACTATACCCTCACCGCCTGCGCGGTGAAGGTCTGTATGTATGTGCTTTTACCAAAACCACGGAGGGTAAGGAAAATACCAGCAAAATGACAATTTCCTCCGGCAAACTGACACTGCCCCCAAAAAAACTGCAGGGGGTGACTGATCGGTGGCTGCAATACCCGGACCAACAATGCATCCGAATAGATCCTGCCGGGCGCTGGCGGAGTATCCCGGCAGCACTGATGGCTAATATTGAAGCACTTGCGGCCCGGCTCTCGCGCATAGAGGTAGGACTCGTTCTGGGAGAGGTAAAAGGAGATGAGCTCATTCCCTCTCCTGAGCTGGCTTTGCACACTGCGCTTCAGCATCATCTCCCTGCTGTTGCACTCTCTACCCCTGACGCCCTCGCCTATCTGCGAAAAGAAAATATTCCCTTACCCACATCAGCCAAAGGCTGGATGCTGGTGCGGCATGAGGAGCTGGCACTTGGCTGGATCAAAGGACTGGGCAACCGGTACAACAACTACTACCCTACCGAGTGGCGAATTCGCATGAAATCCTGACATTTTTTACTTCCCCTCCGCTGCCGGAACTATCCCCCTGAATAGCAGAAGCCACCGCAGCGGACTAGCTGTGCGGTGGCTTCTGCAAGCTACCCCTCATTGGCAAACCACTGACATAAGTTTATGCCAGATTTGATATGTCTCGTACCAGAATTTTTCCTCTGTTGAAGTAGATCTGATCGTTTTTCTTCAGTTCATTCAGCACCAGTGTCACCGTTTGTCGGCTCGTACAAGTGATGTTGGCAATATCCTGATGTGTAAGACTGTGCTTGAGCAGCATCTCGAAGCCAACTTTACGGCCATGTTCGCTGACTGACTCTTTGATAAAGTCTACAATCCGGGTACGGGCATCCTTAAAAATAAGACTTTCCAGCTTATGCTCCGCTGACATCAGTCGCTGACCAAAGGCCATCATCACCCGGTTGTGCAGATCAAAATTTGAGCGCATCAGTTTACGGAAATCATCAACCTTGACTACCAGTAAATGAACATCTTCCCTGAGCGCCTGCGCAAATTCCGTGCGTTCCTGCTCTCCTGCCAGCCCCAGCTCTCCGAACATGGCTAAGGGATGGATCAAATGCTTGATCACTTCTTTGCCCTCACTATTGTGGGTTCCAATTTTGATAGCTCCTTTGGCCAGGAAAAAAATGTAGTCAGAAGCATCTCCCGGCAAGTAAATGAAATGATAGCGCTGCTTGATTCTGTACTCGGCCATTTGAGCCAAGTGAGCGCGTTCCTGCGGACTGAGTACCGAGAAGAGAGGGAATTGATCGATAAACGCCGTCTTGATGTCCATAGCAATGAATTTTCCTTTGGAGTGATTCCAATGGCCGTACATACAGCCTTCATTCGTATAGACACCGATTGTTTGCCAATCCCCTATGCCGGCAGCATATTTTTTTTCTTTTCTTTATAAAAAACTTATTTAAATACAATAAAACTAAACAAACCAAACAATAAATCAAATAAACAAAATTCCTTTAGTTGATTCGAAATAAAAATCTGCTGATTTTCAAAAACATCCAGACAGATGCCGACAAAAATCTATTGCAGTCCTCTGGAAGCAAGATTTTGTTTGTAAATACTGATATTTCGGGCATGACCATCGATGGTAGCCGCGAAATTGTGCAGGCCTGTTTCGTCGCCCCGTGCGCAGAAAAACATATAATCGTGTTGCTCTGCATTCAGGACAGCATCGATGCTGGCGATTGAGGCAATAGAAATAGGCCCGGGTGGAAGTCCCTTATACTTATAGGTATTGTAAGGGGAGTCAAATTGAGTATGGTAAAAAAGAACCCTTTTGGCATCAAAATCCCGGGTGGCAAACACAGCAGTCGGGTCTGCCTGCAATGGCCAGCCTTCATTGAGACGATTGAGATAAACCCCGGCAATACGTGCCTTTTCGCTGTTGGCCTGCGTTTCTTTTTCTACAATCGATGCCAGCGTGTACACCTGATTTTCAGACAAGCCCAGAGCAATAGCCTTTTCTTTGCGCCCGTTTTGCTCCCAAAAACGATTTCGCTCGCGCAGCATGCGCAGCAAGAATCCTTTGGGCGTTGTATTCCAGAAAAACTCGTAGGTATTGGGAATGAAGACAGCCATCAAATTTTGCTGATCGTACCCTATGGAGTCCAGCAAGTCGGGATCGGACATGACAGCGACCAATGCCAATGAATCAGGCTGAATAAACCGAGATACCTTGGCTGCTACATTAAACCATTCCCGCTCATTGTTGAGTACCAACGCTACAGGCGACTGATTGCCGCTGCGCAGATGCCGGATGAGTTGCACTGCAGACCAGCCAGGTTGCAGCTCATAACGCCCCCCGTGAATCTTGTACTGGTCGTACTTCATTCTACGTGCAAAAAAATCGAATACATCGGGATGCTGAAGGTTCACCTGAGACTTGAGTGAATCAACCAACTGTGTATATTTCAAACCATCGGGAAGGTAAACATACACGGAAGCCTCCGACGTTTTGGGAACTACGGCAACACGCCAGAAGGAAAAATAGAACCAGGCAGCGACAAGCATACCTGTAGCCATGATGGCGAGTACAAAACTTACAATCTTTTTAGACATGATCGTTCATTAAATACTAAACTAGCTTATCACTTAGTACTGTTCCTCGTCGCTGGGAAAATCCATTGTTTTGACATCGTGGATGTAGCGAGCCGTCGCATCGTTTATCAGATCGAAAAGATTCAGGTACCTTCGCAAAAATCGAGGCTGAAAATCTTTGGTGATACCCAACATGTCATGCAACACCAGCACCTGTCCGTCGGCATGCTTACCACCACCTATACCGATGGTTGGTATCGCAAGCTGCTCGCTCACCTCCCGGGTAAGCCCAGCCGGAATTTTTTCCAGCACAAGAGAAAAGCAGCCCAGCTCCTGTAACAGGGCAGCATCGCTTTTCAGCTTAGCGGCTTCTGCTTGCTGACGCGCACGCACACTGTAGGTGCCAAATTTGTAGATAGACTGGGGCGTAAGCCCCAAATGCCCCATTACCGGCACACCGGCCGAGAGAATACGACGCACACTGTCGGCGATTTCTGCTCCACCCTCAAGCTTAACTGCATGGGCACCCGATTCTTTCATAATGCGAATGGTACTTTGCAGTGCCCGCTTAGAGTCTCCCTGGTAAGACCCAAAGGGCAGGTCTACCACTACCAGCGCACGTTTCACAGCCCTCACCACCGAAGAAGCGTGGTAGATCATCTGATCAAGCGTGATCGGTAAGGTAGTTTCGTGTCCGGCCATGACATTGGAGGCAGAATCGCCCACCAATATCACATCGATACCCGCTTCATCCACAATGCGGGCCATCGAATAGTCGTAGCTCGTAAGCATGGCAATTTTTTCCCCTTTGGTTTTCATGGCCTGCAGGGTGTGGGTCGTAACCCGCTTGATTTCTTTGTGTACGGACATGTGAGGTAGCTTAACGGCTCAGCAATGATTTTATGGCCGCAAGATATAGCGAAAGCATGAAAAAAATGCGGCCATTGGCGGAAATATTGGCCGGACAAGACCATTGACTTAGTCGGCCTAGTGTCAGTAATGTCGGTTGGAATTATCCGCATAACACATTACCTTTGCGTCGCAATGATGCAATAAAGGAGTAGTTTGATATGCGTATAGTTTTTTTCAGTCTGCTGTTTGCAGGGCTTGTCAGCAGTTGTTCAACGGACATCACGCTTGAGGGTGAGTGGCAGGACATACCCGTTATTTACGGATTTCTCTCCACACAGGACACAGCGCATTACATCCGCGTCGAGAAGGTCTTTCTGGAGCCTGGCGGCAATGCAGAGTCTATTGCCCGTATCCCTGATTCTCTCTATTACGGACCTGAAGAAGCGACGGTTGTTTTGCAAAAAGTAAGCAATGGCCAGCGTTTTGTCCTGCAGCGCGTTGATGGCGAAGCCGAAGGCTACCCAAGACGCGAAGGTGTCTTTGCGCAGTCACCCAATGTCCTCTACAAGATAAAAGCAAATCAGGCTGCGCTACAAGGCGGCCAGCGAGTGCGCATATTGGTTGAAAGACCAGGGGAAGAGACGGCCATCGCCGAAACGGTGATTGTTTCGCCGCTGTCGATTACCCAGCCTCGCGAAGCTACCTCGCTACAGTTGATTCCTTACAACATCGATAATGTTATCGTATGGGATTCGCCCGCCCAGGCGCAGATATTTGATGTCCGGGCCACCATTCGCTACCGCGAATCTCTGCCGGGCAGCACAACACAATTTGTCAACAAAAGCATCGAGTGGGTATTCGATGAAAACGTTACCCGGGACAATCCCAGCAGCTTTCAGGATGTAAAATTTACCAATGTAAGCTTTTACCTTACGCTGGCCGATGCCATTACGCCCAATCCCCAAGTCATCCGACGCCTCGATGGTATTGACTTCTTTGTCACGGGCGGGGGCGAGGAGCTAGCCGACTATCTGTTGTTGGCCAATGCCAACACTGGCATCACCAGTGCTGAGCAGCCACCTGTATACAGCAATGTGACCAATGGTCTAGGACTCGTAAGCTCGCGCTTTCAGGTCAAGCTGTCAGGTATTTCGATTAACTCTACCTCAAGAGACTCGCTTCGCAATGGCATTTACACCAAATTGCTCAACTTCGTACCCTAAATTTCGAGTACAGCACTAATAAGTTGCTTCGTATACGCATGCGCGGGGCGGTCCAGTACATCTGCAGGGCTGCCCCGCTCTACGATCTGCCCCTGCTGCATTACCAGCAGCTCATCACTGATAAACCTGATGACCGAGAGGTCGTGTGAGATAAACAGCATCGAAAATTGCTGTTGCTGCTGTAGTGACTTCAACAGATTGAGTATCTGGGCTTGTACAGACACATCCAGGGCTGATACCGCCTCATCGCAAATCAGCATAGCCGGGCGGCTTATCAGCGCCCGGGCGATCCCCAGCCGTTGCCGCTGCCCGCCGGAAAAAGCCGCCGGATAGCGGCTCATCACCTCAGTCTCCAGTTGTACCTGTTGTAACATCTGCCTGACGGCCGTTTCTCTCTCTTCTTTTTGCAGCCGGGGAAAATGCTGCCGCAGCGGCTCATGCAGCATATCGGCAACTGTCAGTGCAGGATTCAGGGAAGCATAGGGATCCTGAAAGACCACCTGCACCTGCCGCCGGAGACTCGGAAGCGCTGCTGCGCCCTTATCGTAGATGTCCTGCCCCGACAAAAGTACCTGGCCGCGTGAAGGGCGGCTTAGGCCGGCCAGCGTACGGGCGAGGGTTGATTTTCCACTTCCCGACTCCCCTACCAGACCGATCGACCTGCCTTTTTCCACCACAAAACTAACCCCCTCTACGGCTCTCACTACCTCCTTTTTTACCAAACCCCAGCGCGACTGCCGGCTGCCATAAGTAACCGACAGATCACGAATTTCCATAAGCGGCACCGAAGCAGTAGCCTGGTTGTTGTCCGGTACAGCAACTGGTGCAGCATGATCAGGTAAATGATTGGTACCTGGCCCAGAAAAGTCGGCCAGCGTAGGTAATTTGTCTACTGAACGGCGCAAAGGAGGCCGACAGGCGATAAGACCTTGTGTATAAGGATGTTGAGCCCCTCCACTAAGCAGTGATTTATCTCCCGATTCGATTACTTTTCCGGCGCGGAGAACGCAGATACGGTCAGCCAGCTGCCCGATAACCCCCAAATCATGACTGATGAGTAGTATGGCCGTGCGGGTTTCCTGTTGCAATTGCTGCATGAGCTCAAGTACGGCAGCCTGCACCGTTACGTCCAGGGCTGTTGTTGACTCATCCGAAATCAACAGCCGCGGCTGCAGGCACATGGCCATAGCGATCATCACCCGCTGTCGCTGACCGCCGGACAGTTGGTGAGGATAGCTGTTGTATATTCTGTGCAGATCCCGGAGTTGTACTTTCTCCAGCCATTCATACGTAAAAGCTGTAGCATCAGCAGGACGCAACCCCAGATGTTGTCTGACAGTTTCTTCGATCTGGTAGCCGCAAGTAAAAACAGGGTTGAGGGATGTCATCGGTTCCTGGAAGATCATGCCGATCTGTCGGCCGCGCACCGACTGGTAGCCGGCATCTGCCAGATTGACACGACTGCCATCCCCCGGGTTGTACCACCAGCAATTTCCCTGCCACAGTTGCGCGCCGGCAGGCAACAGGCCCATAATGGAAAGTGCTGTCATAGACTTCCCTGAACCAGATTCTCCCACCAGCCCGAGCACCTCACCTGCGCGCACAGACAGGCGCAGGCCATCAAGCACAGGAGAAACAGCCCCGGCTTTACCAAAACCCAAGTGCATATTATCAAGCTCCAGCAGCAGAGATTCTGTCATAATCAGGAATTACCGCTACCTTTAGGAAGGCAGCGACGCAAATGTAAGGCAGTCGCGTCAAAAAACAATCATCGGACCAAAAGGAACAATTGTTTACCAAAAATTGTTTGCTGATTGCCACATTACTAAAATAATCGTTGGATACCTTTTGGCAGTATTTACAGGATTTATTATGTTTGCAATGATTAGCGACTAAACATATGTTTCCATCACTAAATTCAACTTTCATGAAGTTTTTTACATCTGCAATTGCTTTCTTACTGGCCACCTTTGTGCTCTCTGCACAAGTTGTGCTGGTTAACTCTCCCAGCAACCTTGCCGGCACCTACAACTTCTCGGCTGCAGGTTTTGGCCGGGTGTTGACCGACAGCGTCTGGACAGGGGATGTAGTGTTTGTAAACGATGGTTCGGCTACACCGACCAGAGGCTGTCAGGCACTCACCAACGGCTCAGAGGTTGCCGGTAAAATTGCGCTCATTGACCGTGGTACTTGCGAGTTTGGTTTGAAGTGTCTCAATGCGCAGAACGCAGGTGCGATAGCAGTGATTGTATTCAACAATGCTGCCGGTGCAGGCACCATCGTTATGGGGCCCGGTGTCAATGGTGGCAACGTTACCATTCCTTGTGTGATGCTTTCACTGGAAGATGGTCAATTGATCAGCGACGCCCTGCAGACGGGTAGCGTGAATGTAACGATCGGTAATGTTCGCTTCCCGAACAACGTGCGCACGAATGCAAGAGTTGGTATCGCACATGCTCCTAAGGGTGCTATCCCTGGCCACCAGATCGATGCAGCCGGCGTATTCTCTGTGATTCCGGGTGCACGCGTTGAAAATATTGGTCTCAACAGCGCCAGCAATGTTACGGTAGCAGCTACTATCAGCCACAGTCAGGCAGGTCAGGTATACAGCCAGTCTGCATCTGCTG
>JAUMBM010000192.1:0-4749 GCA_032115735.1 Saprospiraceae bacterium | reverse complement strand
CACCCTGCAGGCCTGTCTCCGCAAAACCACCGAAACCAGTTGTAGCACCATTGTTCTCAGGCTTCACGTAGAAGTTGCCATCGTATACAAACTCATAGTACTTAGGGAAGAGCGTACCACCCAGTGTGCCACCGCCGATGAAGCCCGTGAAACGATTGGCAGGACCCGCCCTGCCAATGGTAGCGTAAGCGCCGAAATGACCATTGGCACTAAAAAGCTGCGCACCACTTGGTGCCGTGATATTGGGGGTTGTCTCCGGCCAGTTGGTATTGTTGGGACCCGTACCATCACTGCCAAAGTACACCTCTGCACCAAAGCCAAAAGAGAAGGGCAGATCGGCTCTCGGATTAGCCAATACGAAAATCCCGCCGGAAGTATTCGACATAGTCTCATCGAAAACGCGTGCATTGACAGTCTGCTGCACCGCACCCCCTACAGAAATCTGGGAGGGAGCTGCCGTGCGTATGGCGTTCCAAATATTATCTATAGTATTTTGCTTGCCGGTGTTCGGATCCAGGTTGAGCGTACCGTTGGCAGTAGCGCGCAGGCCATTGGTTGCCCCAAAGCTGGGCTGGCCGGGTTCCAACTGCAGAACAATAACGGGATTGATCAGGCCAAAACCTGTACCGTTTACCTGACTCTGCGCACCAGGGCCTTCCGTCTGGTAGCCGGCGCGGATGAAGTTGAATGCCTGAAAAATCTGCTGGCTGGTGCCCGGCGTAGTCTCCGAGCCCAAATACTGACCTAGCAGTGCTTCCGTATCATTCCAGGTACCCGTCAGGGGATCAAAGGTGTAATTCGGATTATTGCTAATCGTCTGATAGAAGTTCAACCTCACATCTCCCCAGTTTTGGGCAGAAAGGAAACTGATACTGCTGAAAAATAACAAGCCCGCGGCTAAAATGTAATTTTTCATGTCATATTAGAATTTAATGCTTCATTGAATCATACTGAAATACCGCACGCTTTTATTCCGTATACGGAAGAAATGTGCAAAGGTTACGGCAACCAAGGAAAATTATCGCACGACACTATAGCCCTGGATGGGACACGTGGCTGAATTACGTTACTTGGTGCGATTGAGCAGTGTTTGCGTGGGGAAGCTAGTAAGACCAGAGCAATCAATACAACTACGTGGGCGATGAAAAACACTCGGTGGAAAGTATCAGAAACAACTCTGGAAAACTGCCTGTGTGGGATGTAAATAGCTTTTGCTTGACAAAGATAACTACTCACTACTTAATATACAAGTATATGTAATAAAAAATCATAAAATTATCATGCATCCGCCTGCTTGAGGTCGGCGGGATGCGGGCGGGATACATCGAGGCCGGCAGCGCTGCCTAGTCCGGGATACGCGTTGATTGCCAGCTGTTGAGGAGCCAGCGGCCTTGTTGGCGGCGGTAGACAGCCGTGTAGCACAGCCGCATGCTGAAGGGGCGCTGACTGTAGAGGCCTTCGACCCTGACGATACCGTTGACAACCGCCTGGTGGCGGCCGATTTTGCGTAGCTGCCTGTCGGGTTCGGCCTGCATAAGCTGGTAGACGATGCGGCCGCTTCGGATGCTTTCGAGAAAATCTGCCCGGCTCTCGACCAATGCATTGGAGTGGATGTAGACCAGGGGGTCATCGAGCATCCTGGCCAGCTGTTGTGTGTCGCGAGCCGTCTGGGCCGCAAAACGGGCATCTTCAGCAGCCAGCAGGGCGGGCTGCGCCTGCAGCGGCCATAGCGGCAGGCAGGCGCAAAGTGCTGTGAGTATTAGTAGCTGCCGAACGCTCATGGTGCGGAGGGTGGCGGATTGTCGGATCGGAAGTGTATCCAGCCCTGCGCCTGCAGGGGGTGGATGTTGCCACCTTTGGTATGGAGGACAACTCCTTCCGAGGCTTCTGTCATCTCACCCATGATGTAGATATCCGGCAGGTACTTAATTTTGTCAATATCCTTAGGATCTATGGTAAACAACAGCTCATAGTCTTCGCCGCCGCTCAGCGCGCAGCTCACAGGGTCGAGGGAAAACTTGATGGCCAGCAGCTGCGCATCGGGATGAACAGGGATCCCGCTCTCTTCAACATAAGCACCCAGCCCGCTGGCCCGGCACAGGTGAAAAAGCTCACTGGCCAGCCCGTCGGACACGTCGATCATGGAGGTCGGTACGAGCCTGTTTTTTTCAAAAGCCTCCACAACATCCCGCCGGGCCTCCGGCTTGAGCTGTCGGCCCACGAGATAAGTCTGATCTTCCAGATCGGGCTGTATAGACGGGTCGGAGAGGAAGAGCTGCTTTTCCCGCTCGAGGATCTGCAATCCTAAGTAAGCAGCTCCGAGGTCGCCCGTTACACAGATCAGGTCGCCGGCCCGAGCGCCTGAGCGTCTGACCACCTTGTCGGCAGCCACCTGGCCGATGGCGGTGACGCTGATGACGAGCCCCCGGGGAGAGGAGGTCGTATCGCCGCCCACCAAATCGACATGGTAGTGTCTGCAGGCAGCATAGATACCTTCGTACAGCTCTTCGACCGCTTCGACAGAAAATCTGTTGGAGAGCGCCAAAGAGACTGTTATCTGCTGCGGGCGGGCATTCATGGCGTAGATGTCCGATAGATTGACCACCACGGACTTATAGCCGAGATGCTTGAGCGGCATATACATCAGGTCAAAGTGAATCCCTTCAACCAGCATATCTGTCGACACGACCGTCAGCAGCTCTTTGTTGTCGATGAGTGCGGCATCATCACCGACCCCCAGCACCGATGAGGGCTGTGTGAGCAGTGCTTTGCCGGCGGTGAGCCTGTCGATGAGCCCGAATTCGCCCAGCATTCCGATTTCTGTTCTCGAAACAGAGGTATCGTTCATGAAGTTAGTTATTGGCGGATGGCCCTGCCGGCGGCCGCAAGCCGGCCGCCGGCAGGACTTCCCTACTGAAGGTTATTGACCCTGAATATTGCGGATGAGCACCTGCACCGTACGCATAGCGATAGCGTCGTTGCTTTGCTTGCTGATTTCCAGTGCGCGATTGGCAGCCGCCAGCGCTTCTTCCTTTTTGCCACGCTGGTTGAGGATGCTGGCATAGGTATAGAAGTAGCGATAGCCTTCTCCGCGAACGGTAGCTTTCTGGGCTGCCTCTTCGGCCAGCGCCATACTGCGATCGTCACCGCTGAAACGCCCTACGGTGCGCTCAGCCAGCTTGAGGAGGGCCACAGGATCGTCCTGTATGGTGCGGGCATAGGCCTGTGCTGCCTTGGTATAGCCTGCTGCGTCGTTGTGCTCAGCGCAGTAGTCCATCTCCGTCTCGATCTCAAACGCTGCCGCCTTGGCGGGGTAATGCGCCTTCATGCTCTCCCAGGTTTTGGTCAGCAGCTCGTGGTCCTTAAACTCGCGCGCTTTAGCAGCTGTATTTTTGCAGGCAGTGAGCACCTGGGCATTGAAGGCATCCTGTCCGACCAGCGCCACGGTCTGCTTTTTGTGCTCGATGAGCAGCTCAAACAGGCGGCTGTCCATCTCGGTAGCGGCCAGCAGCAGGTAGCGGAGGTTGTCGGGTGTGTTGAGATTTTGCTGGCTGCGCACGTATTCATTGGCCACGCGCAGGTGGGGCTGGCCGTTGCGGATCATCGCGCGGGTGTACTTGTAGACGAGGGTGGCGCTGCGGTCGCCGGCCTCATAAGCAGCCGCGTAGGTCTCGATAGGATCCATCTTGGCGATCGCCTGCTGACCGTGCTGAATGAGCTGGTCGGCCTGCATAGCACCGCGCATGGTGTGCACCTCTTCGTCATTGCCGTTGACGAAAAAGAAAGTAGGGTAGGCCGTTACGCGGTGTTTGGCGCGGAAAGAGGCACTTTCATCCTTTTCCATATCCAGCTTGACAGATATGAAATTCTGGTTGAAAAATTGCCCTACCCGCTCGTCGGGGAAAATGCTGGCCGCCATGTATTTACAGGGTCCGCACCAGACGGTATAAGCATCGATGAAGATGAGCTTGTCCTGGCGGCTAGCCTCGGCCAGGGCTTCTTCCCAGCTACCCTTAAAAAATTCGATACCGGCGCTGGCACCACGGGAGATGCTGGCCAGGATGAGTACGATTACAAACCAGTTGCGCATAAGACAGTTATTTATGAAAGAGGGTTAAATACTATTGTTGCGGCGCCTGTTGCTCAAAACTGTCAATCAGGTCCGCATCCGTTTTGCCGGCTTTGCAGTTGTCGTGCAGCAGCCGGGCGTCTTTGTACAGGTAGTGCGACGGATAGCGCTGCAGGAAGGCCTCGTAGAGGGGCACTGCAGCTTTGGGTTTTTGCAGATCCTGCTCGGTGATGAGGGCCTGCAGGAACAAGGCTTCCGGTGCAAGTTGATAGTCAGGGTAGCGTTCGTTGACTTCGGCCCACAATCGTATGGCGAGTCCGAAGTCGCGCATACCCCGCGCCACTTCAGCTGCCTTGAAGAGGTAGACCGGCGCCAGTGAATCACCGGGAAGAGAACGCGCATATTGCTCGTATTGTTGTATGAGCAGCCTGCCGCGTTCAAAATCAATCGCTTCCCCGGCAGACTGGGCGACTTCCTTCTCCAGCGCCTCGATGGCCACTTTGCGGTCCTGGTTGACATCCCAGCCGCCGCCGCTTTCCTTCTTTTTGCAGGCAAAAATGAGCATGCTCAGCATGCCCAGAATGATTATCCCTCTGCTCATCGGCCAGTTTTTTGCAAAAATAGGCGTTTTTGTGGTAGCAGTGGCAGCGAAATAGCGCGCTTTCCCAGACAAGTGGCTG